>JAAEPD010000243.1 GCA_024222455.1 Aureispira sp. | reverse complement strand
TTTTGGAAGATTGCCCATAATACACCACTAACTGTTACACCAGCCATATATCCTCCTAACATTTCAGCAATCGCTAAATTATCCATACCAAATAGCATTGGAACAAAAGCAATAACTAGTGGAAAACCGATAGTTAACAATCCAGGTAACATCATTTCTTTTAATGAAGCTTGTGTGGATATAGCAACACACTTATCGTATTCTGGTTTTCCAGTTCCTTCCATAATTCCAGGAATATCCTTAAACTGACGACGTACTTCTTGTACCATTTCCATAGCAGCTTTACCTACAGCATTCATTGCTCATGCAGAGACTACTACTGGTACCATACCACCCACAAATAACATGGCTAATACAGGTGCTTTAAAAATATTAATTCCATCGATTCCTGTAAATGTTACATAAGCAGCAAATAAAGCCAAAGATGTTAATGCAGCAGAAGCAATGGCAAATCCTTTACCAGTTGCAGCTGTTGTATTACCTACTGAATCTAATATATCTGTACGCTCTCTAACTATTGGTTCTTGTTCACTCATTTCTGCAATACCACCTGCATTATCAGAAATAGGACCAAAAGCATCAATTGCTAATTGCATAGCTGTAGTAGCCATCATCGCAGAAGCTGCAAGAGCTACACCATAAAATCCTGCAAAGAAGTAGGATGCCCAAATGGCACCTGCAAATAAGATTACTGAAGGAAAGGTAGAAATCATACCAGTAGCTAGACCAGCAATGATATTTGTACCAGCTCCTGTACTAGATTGTTGTACTATTTTTAAGATTGGAGATTTACCTAATCCTGTGTAATATTCTGTTACTGAAGAAATGACAGCACCAACTACTAAACCAACTAAAGTAGCAAAGAATACACTCGTTCTAGAAACTTCTTTTAATCCTTCTCCAAAAAATTCCATATTCATAGTCTCTGGAAGCATAAACGTACACAACACATAACATGAAACAGCTACTAGTACTATTGAAGTCCAGTTTCCAATATTTAAAGCGCCCATAACTTGAGCTTCTTTTGCGTCGTTGTCATTAATTTTTACAAGCATTGTACCTATAATAGAAATGATGATACCTGCACCAGCAATTGCCATCGGCAATAAGATAGGTCCTATTCCTCCAAAGGCATCTGAAATACTACCTCCCATGTCTTTAATTACATAGTTACCTAATACCATTGCAGCTAATACAGTAGCCACATAAGAACCAAATAAATCAGCTCCCATACCAGCAACATCTCCAACATTATCTCCAACATTATCTGCAATTGTAGCAGGGTTTCTTGGATCATCTTCAGGAATTCCTGCTTCAACTTTTCCAACTAAGTCAGCACCTACATCTGCAGCTTTTGTATAAATTCCTCCACCAACACGTGCAAACAATGCAATAGATTCAGCTCCTAAAGAGAATCCTGCAAGTGTTTCTAAAACAATGGTCATTTGATCTACAGAAAAAGTTCCTTCTGCTCCACCCATAAAATAATTATAGAATAAAATAAAAAACCCTGTCAACCCTAAAACTGCTAAACCAGCTACACCTAATCCCATTACAGTACCACCACCAAAAGAAATTTTAAGTGCACTTGGTAAGCTTGTACGAGCAGCTTGTGTTGTTCTTACGTTTGTTTTTGTAGCGATCTTCATTCCAATGTTTCCTGCATAAGCAGAAAAGATGGCTCCAAAAATAAAAGCTACTACAATTAACCAGTGTGTAGTTGGAACTACAAATGATACAATCGCTAATAATATACTTACTATGACTACAAAAATTGCAAGAAGTCTATATTCTGCTTTTAAAAATGCTAGGGCTCCTTCATAAATGTGGTCTGAAATTTCTTTCATTTTACCGTCTCCAGCATCTTGTTTCATTACCCATTTTTGCTTGACTATCATGTAGATTAGTCCTAAAAGCGCCAAAGCTATTGGCATGTAAATCATCATTGATTCCATATTATTTTTTATTTTATTAATTAGCTCGGCAAAAGTAGTAAAATAGAGCCAAATAGAAAAGCCCTTTCATCTAGAATATGAAAGGGCTTAAATAAAATTTAGAATCAAGCTTTTTTTATTAAAAAGCCCACTTTTGCTGAAAGCTTTTATTCTTTTATTAATTTTTTTAGTGTAGACATTCCTTTTTTAGAATAGATTTTAACCAAATACAATCCAGATC
>JAAEPD010000242.1 GCA_024222455.1 Aureispira sp. | reverse complement strand
TATTCATAGAAATTTTTCAGCGCTTTCAGAGCTCTTAATTCAGGCCACTTTTCCTCTGCTATTTTTATGAAATCTTTCTTCTCCATAATTGATTTTTTTCAACAAGTTAGCCTTTCCTTCCGAAACTTTGAAATACACCCCTGTAACCTCTTCTGGTCATAGCTCTTCCTCAGGAGGCTATTATCCCACATCACAAAAACAAGACACTGTATTTATTTATCAAACTAAGATTATCCAAGGAGATACTGTCTTTTTGGATACAGCAACAAGAGACACTATATTTATAGGTAATCCAAACCTCCCAGAGAGGGATACCATAAAGGGAGATACTATATTTGTAAATACTTCCCCCTCACCTGATACCGCTTCCAATATCATGGCAGGGCCTAGAAATACAGTATTTAGAGATACAGTGTTAGTCTATCAAGAAATGCCTACTCCTCAAGATGTAGAAGCCGCTCAAGAAATTCTTAAAAAGGTAATGCAAGACAAAGATTTGACTGAGCTTATCCAGGAAACTGTGCAGAATATGTCTTCTAGGGAAATAAAAGAGTTTCGGAAGGAAATAGGAGAGAATGTTCGAGATATGAACCAACAGTTAAAAAAAGAGCGAGCCAATCGAATTGTGATTGAGTTAGGTGCCAAAAGGGCTAGGCTCAAAAAAGAAAGAGAGGATAGAAAAAAGGCTAGAGAGGAGTTCAACGAGGCCCGAGATACGATGAGCAAAGAGGAGAAAAAAGAACTCATTAAGGCTAGACTAGCTCAGATTGCTGAAGGCACAGGAACTGCTCTTAAATATGGAGGTGCTGTTATAGGTGGTGTAGGTGCTGCGGCTGGACTGGGTGTAGCTGCTATAGGATTCATATTGGGTAAAGGTATAATCGCTATAGGAAAAGGTATTATAAAAACAGCTAAAGCTATTTGGAATTGGATAGATGCGCATTTTTATATTAAAATTGATTTGAGTTGTGCTGAACAACAAAAGATCAAGAAACATAAAAAAACAATGGCTGTACTAAATAAGAAAAGGAAGGCCAAACCTTATAAGGGGCATTGTCCTGGGTGGTAACATATAGAAGAGGCTTAGTCAATTAGACTAAGCCTCTTCTGTTTTCAGAATGACAGAACTCTGAGTGTTAAAGTTTTAGTCTAAAGGAATTATTACAGGAAAGAGACTGTTTGATTTTTTGTGTCTAATAGCAAAACTTTTTTAGGCTAGCCTAAAAAATAGTTTAAGCTAATTTTTTTACGAAACTTCAATATTTTGGAAAAATTAGAACCCAGCGACAGTGAGACAGATTCTTTATGTAAAGAATCAGCATTAAGAACTACTAAATTGTACTATTTTTTCTTTTTTATCTTTTGTACACAGTACACTACAACCATTCAAGCCCAATCTAACTCAATAGATTCCGCTCAAGCAGAAAAACTTTACCAACGAATCCTTCAAGAAACAGATTGTGCTGGAGCATTAAGCTCCGAAGAATTCTATAACATATTCTATTCTTATTCCTACTATAGTGTTTCTTCCCAAAACACCTCATCAAAAAAATCTACACACGATACAATCTATATCTACAAGACTGACACCATAAAAGGTGATACCATCCTAATACATACAAGAGATACGATAAGAGGCGATACCGTTTTGTCTAATACTCATACCCATACAACCGATACGGTAAAAAGTGATACTGTTTTAATTTACCAAGATTTACCCACCCAACAAGATATTGAGGCAGCAAAAGAAGTGCTTCAAAAAGTAATAGAGGATAAGGATCTAACTGACCTTATTAAGGAAACAGTTAGCAATATGTCCTCCGAAGAAATTAAAGAATTTCGGCAAGAATTGCGAGATGATGTTCGGAATATAGATCAACAGCTAAGGCAGGAACGAGCCAATCGTATTGTAATTGAGTTAGGAGGAAGAAGAGCTCAACAAAAGGCTGATAGAAAGGAGAAAAGAGAGGCTAGCGATACTATGAGCAGGGACGAAAATAAGGAGTTGATTAAAGCAAAGGTTTCTCTAATCGCAGGAAAAACAGCAGCTTCTCGTGGTGGCGGTGGAGCATCCGTAGCTGATGGTTTAGCATCGGTTGGCAATATAATCGCTAAGGGAATAATAGCCATTGGAAAAGGTATTATTATTGAAAACTTCGGAAAAGTATAAAAGTAGTAGATAATAGTTAATTTGTGAGTTTAAAAACCAGAAAATGATGTTTAAAGAGTACATAGAAGCCTTGCAAGAAACTCAGTCTGACC
>JAAEPD010000241.1 GCA_024222455.1 Aureispira sp. | reverse complement strand
TAGTATTAAAAGTACCATCAGGGTTGGTCCTACAACCATCTATGGCAATACTACTAGAAGGGTCGCCCAAAACACTAGGATAACCTAAAGGCTGTTCTACCACTATACGATAAGAAGAGCCTGGTCGAGCAATTTGCTTGACTGTATCTTGCTCTCCACCTCTTAGAACATAGTCATCTTGTCTAAGTATAATATCATCCTCTATCACAATGTACTCTAGAGGTGCAGACAGATCTGTCCCTAAATTATCAATAAAAAAGTGAATAGAATCACCTTCACAATTTCCTTGTACTTTAGCAATAGGACCATCCCATAAACTTGGTAAACAAATACTATCAGGATAGATGTGTGCCTCTATACAGTGATTTTGCCCCAAAAATGTAGAATCGCAATCTAAAAGCACACTTATCCAAAAACTACCACAAGTGTCTGTTCCTACAGTTCCTAAATCAAATCTATAAACTTGTCCATTTTGTTGACTATAAGGAATCGAAGAGTTTTGGTAAACCATATAAGGGTCTAATGTTAACTCTACATAAGCATTTTGAGCAGCAATAGTCCCCTCATTGCAATACTGTATGGTATAAGTATTACCAAAACACCTTCTCAAAAAAGGTGTACTCAAGTCTACATTTAGAATAGGACACAATGTAGTGGCCTGTAAGGCAAAATCTAAGCTACTGGTATCAAATGGTTGTGTAAAAACTACAGTTTGCTGGTTTTGGCAAGACTCCCAATATAAACTAGGCAAGACAACATCAATAGTATAAGTCCCTAAGCTTGTTCTAAAAAAATATTCGCCTATAGTATCTGTTGTTTTGTAGTGAATAACACCTGTATTGTTGTTTGTTATTTTTAATAACTGTGGGCTACCAAAAAGCAAATCATTTGTATCTAGACTACGAAGAGATTTAAAAACTAAAAGTTAAAATAAAAAAGTGGTTCGTAATGTTTAGTTTAAAAGTGACGAAACTTTTGAGCACTAAACAAAATACGAACCATGAACAAGTTAGTAATAATTGAAAACTTCGGAAAAGTATAAAAGTAGTAGATAATAGTTAATTTGTGAGTTTAAAAACCAGAAAATGATGTTTAAAGAGTACATAGAAGCCTTGCAAGAAACTCAGTCTGACC
>JAAEPD010000240.1 GCA_024222455.1 Aureispira sp. | reverse complement strand
TTCTTTAAAAGAAGGAGTTAGTTTTAGATAAGTTGATGATTTTGGAGGTGAATAGTACCATCCTTTTTTTTGCTTAGCCATATTTTATCTTTGTATGTTATTTCATAATTGCCACTAATGGGAGCACTGGCGCAGTGTTGTGCATATCCGAAACAAAGGTTTTTCAACCGAAGGGCAGAAAAAATGTGTTTCACACCACCACCAAACTATAAATATAGGGAAAAATGTAAGGAAATGCACCATTGCCGCTAGTGCAGTATTAAAAGTATGTATATTGTTAATCAATGGTTTAGGCTTTTATAGCAACAAATCAGCACCAAAGAAAAATCAAAAACTCCTATGGTATGTTAAAATTTGAATAGAAATCTACTATATTAACAAAAGTTTGATTACGTGCCCAGTAAAACATGACTACCTATGAAAAAGCAATTATCTGAAATAGATGTTTGCATGAAGTATATAACCCCTGCTTTAGAGAAGGCAGGATGGGATATACAGACGCAAATATTTAGAGAGGCAACCCTAAATGAAATGGTTAAAGGTCGCATTCATGTGCGAGGACAACTATATAAAAGGGCTAAAACTCGAAGAGCTGACTACATCCTAGTAGTCAATAACCTACCTATAGCTGTAGTAGAAGCTAAAAAAAAGACCTTACACATTACTTCTGGAATGCAGCAAGCAAAGGACTATGCAGAACGCTTAGACCTATTATTTGCCTATAGTAGTAATGGTGTTGGATTCCATGAATACGATCAAACTATGACCAATGGAGTTTTAGAACAAACCATAGGTCTAGATGATTTTCCTTCACCAGATGAACTATGGAGACGCTATAAGAAGCATAAAGGCATTTCTACAGATGAAGTAGAGCAAGTGATAACAGAAGAGTTTTTTGAATATCCTGATGGTAAACAACCTCGATTTTATCAGATGGTAGCAATCAATAGAACGGTAGAAGCTATAGCCAAAGGACAAAAACGTATTTTGTTAGTAATGGCAACAGGTACAGGCAAGACCATGACTGCTTTCCAAATTATATGGAGATTAAAGAAAGCAAAGAAAGTAAATAGAGTACTATTCTTAGCAGATCGGAATGTATTACTTAAACAAGCTAAAACAGGAGACTTTAGGTATTTTGATGATAAGATAATGACGATTGTTAAGAACCATAAAGCAGAAAAGCAATATGAAATCTATTTTGCCTTATATCAGGGAT
>JAAEPD010000239.1 GCA_024222455.1 Aureispira sp. | reverse complement strand
TTCGCCTAGTGTTTTTTTGTCCGTGGGTCAGACTGAGTTTCTTGCAAGGCTTCTATGTACTCTTTAAACATCATTTTCTGGTTTTTAAACTCACAAATTAACTATTATCTACTACTTTTATACTTTTCCGAAGTTTTTAAATTTTTAGAAGAATTGTGGCCAATAACCCACCTCATTTCTCCTACACTCTTAGAGGAATCCAAAGTGTATACAAACGATGGGACCCTAAATGGTTATATTAGTTTCAACCCTAAGATGATAATGGAAGCTAATAGTTATGTTGTAGCAGATTTTATAAAGGTTTCTTCATAACTTAACACTAAAAAAACATAGCATATACCATTCTTCCTTAGAAAAGGCGTATATTGCGCCACTTTTTGGCACACTACAAACAATTTAAGTGGCCAGTCAAACTTAGTGTATGCTTACTTCTTACTTATAAACGTCAAATTGAATTGGATGTAATTATGTTAGGCAAACACTACAAAAATTCAATCTTTTGACAACTTTTCAAGAATTAGGACTTTCTGATGAAATCCTAAAGGCGATTGCCGAAATGGGTTTTGAAACACCTAGTGATATTCAATCAGAAGCCATTCCTTTGTTGCTTAGCGGCGACAGCGATTTTATTGGTTTAGCTCAAACCGGAACAGGAAAAACAGCAGCATTTGGACTACCATTGTTAGAGCAAATTGATCCTAACATTAAGCACACACAAGCCTTGATTTTAGCTCCAACACGAGAGTTAGGAAAGCAAATTGCTGTACAATTAGAAAAATTTGGTAAATATCTAAAAAAGGTAAACAGTTTGGTTGTTTATGGTGGTGCACCTATCATGAACCAAATGAGAGCCTTGAAGGATAGAACACAGCATGTTATTATTGCTACACCTGGGCGTTTATTAGATTTACTTAAGCGTAAGGCAGTTAAGTTAGATCAGCTAAGATGTTTAGTTTTAGATGAGGCTGATGAAATGCTTAATATGGGGTTCAAAGAAGAAATTGACAATATATTGAGTCATGCCTCTTCTGACAAAAAAACATGGTTGTTTTCTGCAACTATGCCTAACGAAATCAAGCACATTGTCAATACCTATATGGATAATCCTGTAGAGGTAAAAGTCAATACTCAAAATAAGGTTAACGCTAATATTGAGCACCAATATGTAATAGTGCAAAGACAAGATAAGGTCGATGCATTGAAACGCTTTTTGGATGCTTTGCCTAACCTAAGAGGTGTTGTGTTCTGTAGAACCAAACGAGATACTCAAGAGTTAGCAGAGATGCTACTTAGGAAGAGCTATAAGGCCGATGCTTTGCATGGGGACTTGTCTCAAGCACAACGAGATCGAGTAATGAAGCAATTTAGAAAAAATGCTTTGCAGGTACTGATTGCTACTGATGTTGCTGCTCGTGGTATCGATGTAAATGATTTGACACACGTTTTTCATTTTGCATTGCCTGATGATCAAGCTTACTATACACACAGAAGTGGTAGAACTGCTAGAGCAGGTAAAAAAGGAACTTCTATTGCGTTTATCTCAAGCAGAGATCGGTACAAAATTTCTCGTATAGAAAGAAACTTAAAGATCAATTTTGACCAAGTTCGTGTACCTAGCTTAGATGATGTTGCTCAGATTAGAGTAGGTGCTTGGTGTCAAGAAATTTTAGATAGAAAAAGTGATCGCCCATTAGCTGACAACTTATTAGAGTTGGGCAAAATGATGTTTGATGATTTATCTAAAGAAGACTTGATTCGCCAGCTATTGCTTCACCAAATCGGAAAGATGCACTTAGGTTCAGGTAGAGACTTGAATCCATCTAAAAAATCATACTCTAAAGACTCTAGAGGAAGAGGTGGTGAGAACAGAAGTAGAGGAAGAGATCGTGATCGTAACCGTAGCAGAGGCAGAGGAAGAGACCGTGATCGTGATCGTGGCAGAGGAAGAGAGAGAGACAGAGATCGTAACCGTGACCGTGACAGAGATAGAGAATACAGAGGCGATAGAAGCGATAGAAGTTACAAAAGCAAGATAAAAGATACTAGAGATGGTGATAAGGATAAAGGTGCTAAAACCAAAAGAAAGGCCATCAAGAGAAAGAAAAAATACTAGAAAATAGGTTCTAACCTAATTGTAACAGCTCCATATACCAATAGTGTGTATGGAGCTGTTTTCTTTTACTGAAACATTTTAGGGGTTTGAAAACCTTCTGTAAAAGATTCTAATTGCTTACTTATTTGCAATAAACGTCGATCATCCCATCTACGACTGTGTATCTGTATACCTACAGGCAAACCATTTGCTGTTTGGCCTATTGGAATGGTCGCTACTGGATGTCCCATGATAACTGTAGCAAAATTGTAAGGGGTGAATGCTTTTGTATAAGGCAGCTTTTTTCCATTTACCACAAAAGGTTTTCCTGCTTTTTGGTGCTTGAAGGCGGGTATAGCCGCTACAGGGGTTATCCATACATCCCAATCCTCAAAAAAATGGTTAAACTCATCACTAATATCATCTTTTTTTTCTAATGCTTTTGCATAATTTTTAGGACTGATACTAACTCCTTTAGAAAGCCCTTTAGCCCATTGATTATCTTTGTATTTACTATCATTAGTGTTGCGTTATAAATCAAAGATATTCAACTGATTAGAACTGGCATTAGTGCTATTCTGTAATCGCTTACACCTAAGTAGTTGATTTATAGGTGTTTTATCAAATGCAGATACACTCAGAATTTGTAATATATTGT
>JAAEPD010000238.1 GCA_024222455.1 Aureispira sp. | reverse complement strand
TCGCCAGAGTCCTTATCGATACTTGGTCCCCCAGAACAGGAAATCGGCAGAAAAAAACTTTCCTACCGATTTACCTTTTGAGGAAGGCGATCAGCCTTCTTATCCTTTTTGAGATTATCCCCAAACTTAAGGGATGACTCATGTTTGTTTATTATTTTTTCTTCAAAAACTTATGCCTTATAGTGTATTCCCTTTAGATAGTATTTCACTAGGTTTTTTGCCAAACTCTTCTTCATATAATTTCGAAAAATACTGAGGGTTACTGAAGCCTATATGATGAGATATTTCAGCAACAGTTTCATACTGTTTTGTTTCTAATAATTGGCGAGCTACTTGTAGTCTAATAATACGGAAATATTGATTTGGGGTAAGCCCAACAAACTTTTTGATTCTACGTCGAAGCTGACGTTCACTAATATTAAGTTCAGATGCCAATTCAAGTATTCCAAATTGAGTATTGCCCACCTCTTTTTTGAGTGTTTCTTCTACTTTTTTCATCCACACCTGATCAACAGCTACATTCTCTATCTTTTGAATTTTCTTGCTAGTATCTGTTATTTCTGATTGCGCCCAAGTTCTACGGCCTTCATAGTTGATTAATAAATTTTTGATGCGCGCCAACAACTCATTTTTAGAAAAAGGCTTAGTGAGATAATCATCTGCCCCAATAGTCAATCCTTCTAATTTTCGCTTAGAAGAAGACAGAGCCGTAAGCAAAACTACAGGCAACTGCATTTTCTTATCTTTTATTCGTTGGAGCAACTCAAACCCATTCATTTCAGGCATCATCACATCAGACAAGAGCAAATCAACATCTTGCTTTTGGCTAGACAACAACTCCCAAGCTTTTGCACCATTATCTACTGTCAAGACTTGGTAATTAGGTTTCAATAAGCTTTCTACAAAAGCCCGCATATCTGCATTATCTTCTGCAATCAGTATAGTATAGTCTCTTGCTGTATTTGTAGTTTCTAATGGAAAATCTATATCTACCTGCATTTCTTCTTCTACTTCTGTTGCCGTCTGCAAAAAAGCTTTTTGATATGGAAATACAAATGTAAACTCACTCCCCTTCTCCAACTGACTAGCAACAGTTAATTGACCTTCAAACAACTCAGCAAACCGATTAGCCAAAGCTAAACCAATACCAGCTCCACCATGCAAGTTCTCCTTTTGCTGCTTAGACTGATAAAAACGATCAAAAATATAGGGTAAATCATCTGGATGTATTCCAATACCTGTATCTTTTACTTTTATAGAAAGTTGTTGAGTATTAGTCAGCTGTTCTACAGTTAAATTAATTACTCCTAACTTTGAGCTAAATTTCAGAGCATTAGACAAAAGGTTGTTGAGTATTTTCTCAAATTTGCTGGTATCTAGCTCTATTACCAATTCAGCAGATAGGTTATGGGCAAATTCAAACTGAATTTCTCGCAACTCAGCCTCTATAGCAAAACTTGTTTGTATTCTATCAATAACAGGAAACAACCGAACGGCTTGTTTTTGTAGTTGTAGGGTATTGGCATCTAGCTTAGACAATGAACTTTTACAATCTCCCCATCTGAACACAGCCAGATATTATATTGATTATCTACATAAGCATCTCTTAAATAATTGTATATAGGCTTGTATTCAAATATTTTCTGACCAGTTGAATTAGTTACAATAAAGTTCCTTTTTGTTAGGATAAATTCTAATCCTTTTATAGTCCACCATTCTTCAAAATATTCAAGTACTGTTCCTTCCACGTTTTCTAATTCATCAGGAAATGACTTCTCTAATGGATAGGCATGAAAAGCATATGGATTATCTCTATTTAAAGGCCTCTGACGTTGAAGAATAAGTTTATTCTTAAATTGGTCAAATGTGTAAAGAGAATCATATATTATAGTGTCTAGCTGATTAGTTTTTGTATCCAAATATAAAAGCTGATCATTACTATGAATCCAATAGCCATTTGAGCTATAAAGTAGTTTAGATATAATTGTAGTACTATCTGTTGTATAAATATTTTGGAAACCTTCCTCTTGACTATAACTAAATGCTTTTCCTTTTTTGGTTGTTATAATCAAACGCTCCTTCTTGTGCTCCTCTATTCTTTTTATATCTTTTTCTTTCAAAGGGCAATCTACTCCAAATGTTTCATCAAAAGACTTAACTTCTAGTGTCCAAGGATTAAGAATATCCACCTTCTTTACAGCAGTTAATTGATCATTAGTATTGGCATAAGTAACCCAAATCATACCTTCAGAGTCTTTACGTAGACCTACTGTCACATTACTTTGCAACCCATCTTTTTCTGCAGTTAGAATCTTAAACTGATAACCATCATATCTATTAAGCCCATGCTTGGTTCCAAACCACATAAATCCCAAATCATCTTGAACAGCACTATAAACAAAGCGATTGGACAAACCTTCCTCAACACTAAACCGTTGGGTTTGTATTAGATATTCCTGTGACCATAATGATCGAGGGATTAGGTTGCCCATAAAGAACAGCCCTAACAAAATGGGATAGAAGAATCTTTGCATTGGTTTTTATTGAGTTGACAAAAATATGTATTTTTAGTACATATTTCAACCTTAATACTTTTTAGACATCAAAAAGCCTTTTATCAACCAATTTCCCTATGAAAACTTCTAAGTTCAAAAACACTAAAGAGACCCATCAATTTATACAAGACTGGGCACAGCAAGTTCAAGCCAATAATTCAACCTCCTATCAATCTGTTTGGGTAGACACCCGTTATGGCAAAACACATCTTTTCAAAGCCAACAATCACACCCCTAATGCACAAGACTTAATATTCTTCCCTGGATTTAGAACAAGTGGCCTCTTTTGGGATGCAAATGACACAATCAAAACATATACTTCTGATTTTAATGTTTGGTTATTGGATGTAATAGGCCAACCCACCTTGAGTAGTCCTAAGTCACCTTTAGTCAAAGGCGATGGTTATGGACAATGGCTCAATGAAATCTTGGAGCAACTCCATATTACTAAAGCTAATATTGTAGGCACCTCTTTTGGTGCTCAACTTGTTGTCAAACTAGCCAATGCAGCTCCCGAAAAAATCATCAAAGCAGCAATGTTGGCACCTGCTAGTTTTGCAAAACCTCAACCCTCTTTTTCTATTATCTGGGGACTGATCAAAGGAACACTATTCCCAACCCGTACTGCTGCTGCAGGTTTCTTGAATCCATCTCTAACCCCAGAAACAAAATTAGCTACTCAAGCTAAAGAGCTTCTAGTTGATTTTATTCATCACATGATGCACAATTACACCAACAAAGCTCAGTATCCATACAAATCACCAGATCAGGAGTTGAATATGCTCAAAGCACCTACGTTAGTGCTCATTGGAGAACACGATGTTATATTTAATACACAAGCTGTAATAGATAGAGCTCAATCTGTGCTGCCCAATTTGGTAGAAGCCGAAATATTAAAAGATTTAGGTCATGGCCTAGAGTTAAGTGCTGCTGTAGCAGATCGAGTTCACCAATTCCTAATTCATTAACATGAAAAAACTATATACAACACTTAGCTTATCGTTCTTATGTTTCGCTGGTTTAGTCAGTTATTACACTGTGAAACAACAACGCCTAAAAGCTATTTTCAGAGAATCTGGTTATGAACAAGGGCCTTATGGAGAAGCTAGTTTTGAGCTGGCCATAATCTCTCTATTTTTTATAGCTTTTGCTATTGGAGTTGCTATTGGAGGTATTCAACGATTAAAAAAAACGTCTAAACTATTGCTCGGCATTTCTATTCCGATGGGTATATGGTCTCTCATTATGGCTTCGAGTCCTAGACATATTAGTGTCGATGAAGTAGCTATTGCTTGGTATGCTTATATTGTTTTATCGATTACATTGGCAAGCTTTGGCGCACAAAAAATTGACAGTGTTCCTATCCCCATAAAACATCAAGAAGATATACTGGATGATTTATAAGATTCTTTGTATATTTGTTTATCACAATCAATCAACTTAAAATCAATCAATCATGACAAAAATTGCAAACAGAAGCGTTCTGATCACAGGAGGGGCTGCTGGTATTGGCAAACTACTCGCTGAACGTTGTCTAAAAGCGGGTGCTTATAAGGTTATCTTATGGGACATCAACGAAATTAATTTATTAGAAGCGAAAAAAGACTTTGCTCGTCAAGGCTATGATGTTGACACTTATGTAGTAGATGTTGCTAGCTTAGAAGATATTACGACAGCGGCAAAAGCAGTCAAAGAAGCTCATGGTCCTGTAGACATTTTATTCAATAATGCAGGTATTGTAGTAGGCAAAACATTTGCAGAACATAGCCATAGAGATATTTCTAAAACTATTGATATCAATGTATCTGGTGTCATGCATGTAGCCTTATGTTTCTTGCCTGACATGGTAGATCAACAAGAGGGACACTTAATCAACATCGCTTCTGCTGCAGGACTAATGCCTAACCCTAATATGTCTGTATATGCTGCTAGTAAATGGGCTGTAGTAGGCTGGTCAGAATCTGTTCGTTTAGAGATGGAAGAGCAAAACACTAATGTTAATATAACGACTGTAATGCCAAGTTACATCAACACTGGTATGTTTGACGGGGTCAAATCTCCTTTATTGACACCAACATTAACTCCTGAGTTTATCGTTGACAAGATTATGGAAGCGGTCAAAGACAATGATATTCTAGTCCAAGAACCATTTATGGTCAAAGCCTTACCAGCTATGCGTGGTATATTACCAACAAGAGTATTTGATTTTGTAGCAGGTAGAGTATTTAAGGTATACAAAGCTATGGATAATTTTGTAGGTAGACCTAAAGATGAGGCCGTTCCAGACAAAGAAAAATTGTCTGCAAAGAAATAATAAAATCGAGCAGAAGCTCGATAATTGAGTAGCATAGGGATATCCTTATGCTACTTTTTTAGTAAAATTTAAATCCATTCCCCCTCCTATGAAATTTTGGCTCCCCCTTCTTTGTCTTAGCTTAATACTAGTTAGTTGTAACACTGAACAAACTACTTCCAACAGCAATAAGACTCCAGAGACAACAACTAATATAGACAGCAATACAGTAACTCCCACAGAGGCTACCAAAACATATACTATTGTAAAAGTAAATAACCTTCGGGTGCGTTCTACTCCTGACAAAAGCAGCAGTGATGTAATCGGCATGCTCAAGGAAAACACCTTAGTCACCCTCACCAATAATGTAAGTGACCACAAAGATGAAATAGAGCTTAGAGGACAGAAATATAATGAACATTGGTACGAAATAGAGACAGATTGCATCAAAGGTTGGATTTATGGTGGTGCTTTGGATAGAGAAGTGGAGTTAGCTGAATTGCCTGAAGTTAATGTACCCCAACAGATCTCATTTCTAAAAAACACTGCTCTAATGGTTCCTCCATCAATCTATAGTGAAAGTAAAGGAAATGATAAGCCCTTATTTTCTGTTAATCAGCAACGTTATTTCAATGAATTGAGTAGAGCTTTTTTTAATATTAAAACAGATAAAGAGTTTGATGCTTTTTGGCCGAAATTACAAGAAGCAAAGGATACTTTTATGGAAATTGTACTTGATTATGAAGATGAACAAATAACCTCTCAAATTAGAACACAATTAGATTGTTCTCTTCCCTACTTTAGTATAGAATGTGGCATTGAGTGTTTAGGTGTAATTGGTGCTTTAAATATAGCCTACGTAAATAAAGTAGTCCAAGACTTAGAAGGTGATGATTTAGATGAAACTATGAATATAACTAATAAAATACTTGGTGATATTGACGATGACTATTATTTAGGAGAATCTTTTGAATCCTCCGAAACAAGAGGAGGAGTTAGTTATGCATGTTCTAATTTGGGTAGTGAAGAAACGCTTGTGATCATTCAGCAACTAAAAAAGTTAAGCACAGAGAATCCAAATTCCAATATCGTTGGATATTTAGTAGCTAAACTAATCACTCATTCAGCAGATTCGTATTACTTTTCTAGCTCTCAGCAAGAGGTGTTAGCAGCAATTGCAAAATTAAAGGAAATTAATCTCCTAATAAAATCAACTGAAGAGCTAAGTGAAGAGTTGAAAAAGGTAACAACTAAACTAAACACTGCTTCTGCAAAACAATTCAACTCTAATTTAGAAGATCAAAGTTATGATTAATCTCCAATACACCAATCACAAACAAGTTTCAAACGCCTTAAAAAAGGGGCTAACAACTTGCCAACAGCTAGTAGAATACTACCTTACACAAATAGAAAACACTCAAGAACTTAATATTTATATAGAAGTTTTTGGAGAAGAAGCCTTAGCGCAAGCACAGGCATTAGACCTAAAATATAAAGAAGCTCCCGAAAGTGTTGGCAAGCTATTCGGAATGGTTATCTCCATCAAAGATGTACTCTGCTACAAAGACCATAAACTCACTGCTGGTTCTAAGATATTAGAAGGCTTTGAATCTCTATTTACTGCCACAGCTATACAACGTTTGCTAGATGAAGATGCTATTATTATTGGTCGTGTCAATTGCGATGAATTTGCAATGGGTTCGGGCAACGAAAACTCTACCTATGGCCCTACTCGAAATGGCTTAGACAAATCTAAAGTGCCTGGAGGTTCTTCTGGTGGCTCTGCTGTTGCAGTGCAAATGGATACTTGTTTAGTCTCTATTGGTTCTGACACGGGTGGTTCTGTTCGACAACCTGCTGCTTTTTGTGGTATTGTAGGCGCTAAACCTACCTATGGCCGTATTTCTAGATATGGACTTATTGCCTATGCCTCTTCTTTTGATCAGATTGGTACACTCAGTCATAGTGTAGCTGATGCTGCCTTAGTTTTAGAGCTTATGGCTGGTGCTGACGAATGGGATAGCACTGTGAGCAGCAAAGCTGTCCCAAGCTATTCGACACAACTAAATTCGACTCAAAATGTTAAAATTGCTTATTTTGAAGACTGTTTGAATCATGCCTCTATTGACAGCGAAATAAAGACTGCTACTCAAGAACTTATACAAAAACTTAAAGAAGATGGACATCAGGTAGAAGCAGTACCTTTTGACCTCTTAGAATACATGATTCCAACTTACTATGTGCTCACTATGGCAGAGGCCTCTTCCAATCTATCACGTTATGATGGAGTACATTATGGGCAGCGAAGCGCAAACATAGATCCTAAAGCATCTTTGAGCGCCTTAGAACAAGTATATAGAAAGACCAGAACTGAATCTTTTGGGACAGAAGTCAAAAGGCGTATTCTTGCTGGAACATTTGTGTTGAGCGCAGGTTATTATGACGCATATTACACTAAAGCTCAGCAGGTTCGGAAGCTAATATTTGATAATTTCAAGAAAATATTCGAATCTTATGACTTTATCTTAATACCTACAACTCCAAACACCGCTTTTAAGATTGGAGCCAATACAAGTGATCCTACCCAAACTTATTTAGCTGATATATTTACGGTATCTGCCAATCTAGCAGGAATTCCAGCTATTTCTATTCCTTTAGCCACACATACTAATCGCTTACCCTTTGGCGTTCAGTTGATGACAAATTCTTTCGAAGAAGTTAAACTTTTGAGCTTTGCACAGCAGCTAATGTTAGAATATTTGGCTAAAACCTAAAAAAACCTTACATTTACAGGCAATTCTGGACAGATCTGTTGAGGCATTAGAGAATAGGAGCATTGCAATCGTCCTTTCAATCCATACTTTTTTTTGGACTGGGAGTGGACAATTCAGGATTTTATACTTAGCGATAAACCCCGTAATTAAGATGAATATAATAGTCAAATTATCTCTATCTGTGTTACTAACACTCAGCCTTTCGGTTAGTTGGGCCACAGATGGAAATCCTACAAATATACCTACATTAGATGATGATTTAGCAGAACTGCTAACTACGCAGTTTGGTGATCTAATGAATGATTTCCCTACATTTACAGACGACGAATACAAACAACGTTTGTTTGAACTCTCTGGTCAAATAGAATACAAACTAACCTCTCTTATTCGAGAGCGTATAATGATCAGAACAGAACGTTACCGCTCAAGTACTGAAAAGATATTAGGATTGGGCGATGTATATTTCCCTATTTTTGAAGAACATTTAGCTAAGCATGGTGTACACCATCACCTAAAATATCTTCCAATTATAGAATCTCGTTTAAATCCTGTAGCTAAATCATATGCGAGTGCAGTAGGCCTTTGGCAATTCATTTCAAGTACTGCAAAACTATACAACCTTAAGATTACTTCTACTATTGATGAACGTAGCAACACTTACAAAGCTTCTGATGCTGCAGCTCGTTTGCTCAAAGCATTATATGTTCGTTATCAAGATTGGCCATTAGCTTTAGCTGCATACAACTGTGGTGGTGGTCGTGTAAACAAAGCAATTAAATCTGCTGGAGGAGTAAAGAATTATTGGAAGGTAAAAAATTATTTACCGAAAGAGACTCAAAAATATGTGCCTTATTTTATGGCAGTAGTTTATGTTGGAGAGTTTTACCATCTACATGAACTGACTCCTGAAAGCATGCCTCAAGATCTAGTATTAACAGATACTTTACAGATCAAAGGTGGCACACCACTTTACAAACTAAGTCAAGAATGGGATATTAGTCTGGATACCTTAAAGTTGTTGAATGCTGGATATATCAAAAATTATGTCCCTAACAGCTCAACAAGCAACAACATCATTGTACTTCCTGCTCGTATTGTGGCAAAAGAAAGAGGCTACGAAAAAGAATTTAATCGTTTAACATCTATCCAATCAGAAAACCCAATACGTCGTGTGCGTAGAATTTCTTCTGAAGAAGAAATTGAGTTGTTGATGAGAGCTCACCGTTTCACTCGTGACGATTTATTGTATTGGAATGATTTACCAGAAGACTATACGCCCAAACCTAACGATCTAGTCGCTATCCGTAAATACCATGTACCTAAAGATGTTATTCTCAAAAAGAAAGCACCTGTTAGAGTTAATATAGAAGGTATCTCTATGGCAGCCTTAAAAGTTGTAGGTTTAGAAGATCAGTCCAACAAAGCACTGACAGCAGAAGTTTATGTATCACTAAACTCTAGTAATACGATGAGCTCTTCAATGCCTGCGATAGCAGCTGTTGTTCCTGTTTCTAAAAATGCTACATCTACTCCTACTTATTCTCAAAAAGATAATACAAGAGTTGCTAACAATACTGTAGCTATTGCTGCTCCACCTAAGGCAACTAAACAAGAAGTTACTGCAGAAAATCAGTACAGCTTAAATTCTACAGGTGCTCTATCTGCAGCATCTAAAGAAAAAAAGGCTGAAGAAAATACAGATATAGCAACAACACTTCCTAATAGAAATAGAGATCGTCGTTTGCGTACCAATGGTACCTTAACCGCAACGACTCCTAATGTTACCAAAAACACAACAACAGTTGTGGCTGCTGTTCCAAAACAAAGTGCAGAGGCTAAAAAAGCTGCAGAAATAGAAGCCGCTCGCTTAGAAGCTCAACGTACTGCAGCTGCGCTAAAAGCAAAGCGTGTACAAGCACAACAAGTTGCCTTGAATCATGCAAAAACAATAGTAGCTAATCAAAGAGTGATTCAAGAAGCTAAAAATAGACCTATTATAGATAAGGACTTTACACAAGAAGCTAAAATACTACTTACTAAAGAAGCTGCAAGTATAGACAGCAAAAAACAAGCAATCTTGGCTCAAGAGTTAGCAACTAACGAAACTAAGCGTCAAACAGAATTGAAAGCTAAACAATTATTAGCTCAGCAAAATGCTCTTGAACAAGCACAAGCGTTATTGGCTAACAATCAAAATATAGAGCACCATAACGTTACTACACAACAAAGAGCTCAACATAAATTAGCAGAACAAGCATCAATTGCAGAGTCTACTCGTATTATGAAAGAGCAAAATGCTTTAGCTGTTGCTAATCAAGCTGCGGCTAAAGAAATGGCTGCACTAAAAGCTAAACAAGAAATAGCTAGAAAAGAGGCATTGGCTTCAGCTCAATCAATGGTTAACGATATTGAATCAAAAGAAGCTGTTATTGACCATAATGCAGAAATAAAAGCTATTGCTACTCTTAATAACCAAGCAAAGAATCAAGAAACTCAACGTTTAGTTGCTAATAAAGCTAAAGCCGATGCAGATCGCATTGCTGCTCAAAAAGCTGCTGAGTTGAAAGCTCAAAAACAATTGGCTCAACAAAATGCAATAGCTATGGCTGAGGAGTTAACAGCTAAAAATACAGCAACAAAAGTAAGCAACACTCAATCTGAAACGGTTGTAAGCAATTGGGCTAATCAATCTGCAAACAGTCAAGAGACTCAACGCTTAACTGCACAGCAAGAAGCTAAGGATGAAGCTAAACGCCAAGCTACTGAATTAGCAGCTAAAGAAGCGGCTGCTCAAAAAGCTAAATTGTTTGCGGCTAAACAAAATGCTGTTGAAGATGGACAAGAACTTGTTGCTAAATTAGAAGCTCAAAAAGCAGCTAAATATCAACAAGCTCAAGAAAAACTTGTTGCTAATACACAGCAAAAAGCTCAACAGTTAGCACAGCAAGAAGAAACTGCTCGCAAAGAAGAAGCGGCTACATTAGCTGCAAAAATAGAAAAAGCAGAAGCTAATGGCACTCAACTAGCAACAGAATTACCTTCTAGAACTAGAACCCGCAACATTCGCTCAGCAGCTACTACAAATGCAGAACCTGCTTCTACCACTACAACTCAAAAAGAAGAAAAGTCTTTAGAGAATATTTATTCTTATCATAGAATTCGTAGCGGAGAAACAATTTGGGATGTTAGCAGTCAATACCCTGAAATCTCAACTAGCGAAATATTAGAACTAAATAATATAAAAACAGATACTCCTCTAAGAGCAGGTGTTATTCTGAAAATAAGAAACTAGTATAACCTTATTTACTAGTACTAATAGAAAAAGCATCTTGTCGGTAATGACAAGATGCTTTTTTAGTTTATATTCTTTTAGAGTTGCTTATTTCTTATTCTGCTCCAAAACTCTTTGTTCTGCAGCTTCTATCCCTTCCTGCACTGTACGCAATGGTGCTTCTTTTTGAGCATCAATAGCTTTTGTTTTAGCTTTTAGATTAGCATAATCTTGTACTATATCAGGATTTATGATTGAAGTATTTAATGATGACTTAGGTGCATAGAACACTCCTTTCTCAGCAGGCTGATCATATACATCTGGACGAAGGTATTTGCCTTGTTGATGAGTAGGTTTATTGACCTCTACCATTGTTTTATGTGGGTATTTTTGAATATATGGGTCATTTCTATTGGCTAATACCATCCAAGAAACTTCGGTATTCGGAGCACCTGCAACTATAAATTGATCTTCCTTTATTTTTTCTAAGATATAAGGTTGTTGTCCTGTTCCAATTGGTGTCAATTGATAAGTAAAATTTTTATTAATAGATTCAAAATAACTAGGTAAGTTAACTATAGCCTTCCCATTAGCATCTAGCTCAACAATGCCTCTATACATATTGAGAACCTCATTAGATTCTATCGCAAAATGTCTTAAATTCTTTTGGGTAGGATCTTGTGGATGATCTATTGTAAAAGGTTTTACGCCAGTAGCGGTCATATCTCCATTGGCATAAACAGCAGCAGTATTTGCTAAAGCAGGATTATCATCATGCCCAATTACACCATATTCTCCCCCTCGTCCTTCTACACCATATCCAAAGCCAAAAGTACCATCATTATTACTTGATTCGCCATACACACCCACATGCGTAAAATTAATATCAGAGCCAGTATAAACTGCATCTACCACTTTTATATCCCTCGAAGGGCCACTATTTCTATTTCTAGCTGTAATACTATTTCCACTACCTGAGTGTTCGATATAAATAGCATCATCTGCATTATCCGCATTCACCATATTAAGCTCTATACCTCTTCCTGTATCTGCATGATGAGAAAGCAAAGCAACATGCCCCTTTCCAAACTGTGTTCCTAAAAGTATTCCTCCTGATACAATTCCGCTAGAGTTAGGTGTTTGGGTATTGGTATAAGCACTAACCGCAAAACCATCACCTCCCACCGTTGGAGCAGTCAAATTATCTACATTTCGCACATCAATACCAGTTCCTGTTTCACCCTCTAAGTTGACAAAAAGACCAGTTCCTCCTGCATCTGAGAGATCTGCACTAAAAGAGGTGGCCAAAGCAGTATGTTTATTATAAACACCAACTCCCTCAGCTAAAGCATTATACATTCCCCAACCACTTCCATTAAAATCTTGACGAATACCATAACTACTTCCATCATAATCTATCTCTATTCCATTAGAAGTATTCGCAGCATTATTCAACCGTAGGTACAATCCACGACCAATTCCATCATGCAAGACTTGTATCCCATTAGATATATTAGTAGTATTGAGCAATTCAAAAGAGCCACCCATACCTATACCTCTATGCAATAAACTATAACCGATGCCCTCTGTGGTTGGCAACAACATATCAATCACTTGTCCATGAGCAAATGGATCTGTACCTATATGCAAAATAAATAAGCCCCAAGCTTTAGAACCAAAACCCATAGAAATATCCATTCCGTCTGCACTACTCAAGCCACTATTTTGAGAAATATTGAGCCCAACACTTGCATTGGTAGCATTCGACGATATTAAGTTAATACCAATACCATTCCCTCCTTGCGAAACTTCGAGTGCAGTAGCTGCTGCAGTTTGTACTATATCTAATTTTGCATTAGGAGCACTTTCTCCTATACCTACATTTTGTGCTTGCATGCTAAAAACTATACTAATGCATAAAAAAAATGTCAATATAAAGGCGTATACTTTGTTCATATTTTAATTATTAGAGGGCTTTATTAAAAAACGTCACAAAGATACGGCAGTTTTGTCAATTTTTCAATAATTATCATTATTTGACTTATCCTTGAATTCTATATCAAGATCAAGAGACTTTTTTAGGCTAAAAGGAAAAATTAAAGTATTTTAACTCACTTATACAAAAGCTGTTCAAGATTGACAATTATAAATTAGCAAATAGATGAGTACTGAAGTACCACCCTCTTTTTGGAGCAAATGGTTTAATCGTTCTAATGAAGACAAGGGGCAAAAAAAATTTGGAACATTTCAAGGTGTGTTTACTCCTACTGTACTCACTATTTTGGGAGTTATTATGTACCTACGTTTGCCTTGGATAGTAGGTCAAGCTGGCGTTTTTGGGGCACTAGCCATTGTGTTGTTGGCTGTAGCTATTACAGGTTGTACTGCACTTTCTATGTCCTCTATTACTACCAATATTAGGATAGGAGCAGGTGGCGCATTTTCTATTATATCACAGTCTTTAGGTTTAGAGATGGGCGGAAGTATTGGGGTTCCTTTATATTTTTCGCAAGCATTTGCTATTGCCATGTATGTCTTTGGATTCAGGGAGGGATGGCTGTCTATATTCCCTGCACATGCAGATTATGCCTTGCTCATCGACTTTATTACCTTTCTTTTAGTTATAGGTATAGCGGCTATTAGCACCTCCTTTGCATTTAGAATACAGTATGTTATGATGGCTATTATAGCAGGGTCTATTGTTTCTATTTGTTTAGGTCTAGTGTATAATGGTATGGATAGTGGTCACGCTTCTGGCACAATGGAAGTTTTTGGACCATATCCTGGTGAGTTTAATTCCAAGACAGGTATTTTTGATAAACCAGGCTCCTTTTGGATAGCTTTTGCAGTCTTTTTCCCTGCAGTAACAGGGGTTATGGCAGGAGCTAATATGTCTGGTGATTTGGCTAATCCTAGAAAAAACATCCCTCAAGGAACATTAAGTGCTGTTGTTTTGACAGCCCTTATTTATATTGGTATGATATTCATAGCTGCCCTACTTGCTTCACCAGAGGCTATGCAAAAAAACTATAATGTCTTCTTGGATTATTCCGCTTGGAAACCAATTGTAGTTGCAGGGTTGTTAGGGGCTACCTTTTCTTCTGCATTAGGTTCTTTTGTAGGAGCACCTAGAATTCTATTGGCTTTAGGACAGTTTAATATTCTACCTGGTAGTGAACATTTTAAGGATGTAGATAAACGTGGAGAACCTGTGAAAGCTATGGCTTTCACAGCCATTGTAGTTGCTTTTTCATTGCTGTTACGTGATTTGAATGCTATTGCGCCTTTGATTACTATGTTTTTTATGATAACTTATGCCATGATCAATGTAGTGGTATTGATAGAGCAAAGCTTGGGGCTGCCAAGTTTTCGACCAACATTGAGGGTACCTATTATCATACCGCTATTAGGAAGCTTAGGCTGTTTCTTTGTCATGTTTATTATCAATTCTACAGTATCCTTCATTTCTTTAGGGATTGTAATTGCCTTTTATATTATGCTCTTACGCAAAGAGCTGAGCCATACAAAAGGAGATGCTCGAAGTGGTCTCTTTACTGCATTAGCAGAATGGTCTACAAAAAAATCAAATGAGCTTTCTCCTAAAAAGGAACAAAGAGCATGGCAACCAGAATTATTAATTCCAGTTACTTCTGCCAATGAAGTTCGTGGATCTTTTCCTCTGTTAGAAGCAATTGCTCGCCCCAAAGGTTCTATAAAAATATTGGGTATGCATGCCGATAATTCTAGAAAAGGCATGAGAAACGAGTTAGAGAACTTAGTAAAATCTATTAATGAAGCTGAGATTTCGGCCTCCTACTCTATTGTAGATGGCTATAATTATGGTCTGGCTGTTAGTATTAGTATGCAAGCATTGGGTACTGCATTTTTTAGGCCCAACACTATTTTACTCCGCCACAACAACACACAAGAAAACCACTATCAAGCTATTATAGACAACAGTATTCATAACGACTGGGCAGTTACTATATTTGTTCCTACTCCAGATATCATTGGATTAGGGATGACTAACACCTTAAATATTTGGTTAGGAGAAATCCCCAATCAATGGGAAAGCCAATTGGAATTGGGCGATAATGACTTAGCTGTTTTGATAGGACTGATCATTCGGAAAAATTGGTCTAAAAGTGGTAGTGGACCTAGCCAAGTTACGATCATTAAACCTATAAAAACAATCCAAAACAAAAGCTTTGTAAACAAGAATCTTAAACGTATCAAAGAATTTGCTCGCATTCCTAATGATGTGAAATTTGAAATTATTGAACAAACTGAAAACATGTGGGATGAGGCACCTCGTGCAGATCTCAATATCCTTAGTTTTGAGTTCTTGGATAATGAGTTTTCTAATATGGAAAAGATTATGGAAACCTTACGAACTCCTTGTTTATTTACTATGGACTCTAGTAATGAGAATGCGTTGATTTAATAGCGTCTGTTAAATTTTATTTAGGGTCAGTATACCTTGACTTTTTTATCCTTAAGAATGTGTACTTTTGTTTTCTATTTTTAAGCGCATCTAATTATTTTAATAGTTCGTGCATTTTGAGCTTTAGCAAACTAAAAATAGCAATACTCTTTTCTAATTAATTAGAAAAACTTCACGAACTAATGATTATTTACAAGGTATATGAATTACAAATATTGCTTAGTCCTAATACTCTTAGGTATTCTTGGTTTAGAGGCTTGCCAAAAGCCTACAGAAGGTTGTATGCATCCTAGATCTAGCAATTTTAATGCGGAAGCAGATAAGGAAGTCGGTTGCACCTACTATCAGTTGCAATTGAGTTTTTTGCATGCATTAGACAATATTGGGACACCTTATACCTTTTCTATGCCCCATTTAGATAGCAACAATGACAGTTTTAAAATCGAAGATTTTAGATTGTTGTTGACTAATATCCATTTGCAGAAAAGTGATGGTACAGAAGCCCATATTATTGACAAAATCACTATTCCACTCCTAAGTGGAGAAGAATTAAGTATTAGTGACAACTTCTATATTGCCCAAAATGCTGGCAATGGAGCAAACACTACAGATATTGGAGGTTGGGTTACCTTGGATACCTTTGCAACACTCAATTTTACAGTGGGACTAGCTGACAGCCGTATTTCAGACATTGACTATGCATTGATGCGCCCATTAACCCATCCTTTAGCAGATACCTCCGAAAGTGTTTATGATAATTCGAATCAACAATACTATGCAGGGTGGGCTAATCTAACTGCTGTAAACTATGTAGATACACTTGTCGTAGGTTGGGCAGACACCATGAATATTAGCCTACCGTATCCAGTTATCGCACTAGATGCAGCAACTATTCCCGTTGGTATTCAATTGACCTACGAAAATTTATTTGATGGGGTATCATTTGCTAATGATGATCAATCGACTATAATTACTAAACTGAAAAATAATTTGCGTAATGCGTTTACTAGCTACTAGTTTCCTAGTCACTACTCTTTTAGTTTTATTGGTAGGTTGTGAAAATGATCCCACACCACCAAAACCAGATGTAAATAAGCTACATGGTAAAACAATGGGAACAACTTATAGCATAACTTATAGAGATTCTTTGGGGCAAGATTTTAAGCCAGAAGTAAATTCATTGCTCCAAGCTATAAACCAAGAGGTTTCGACTTATATCAAAGATTCTAAAATCTCTGTATTTAATACTTCTGAGACCTTAGAGTTAGAGAAAACAACAGAACATTTTGTTCGTAATTTTAATCGTGCTAAAGAAATCTACCAAAAAAGTAATGGCTGGTTCAATCCTACTGTTATGCCATTAGTCAATTATTGGGGTTTTGGTTATACCGAAAAAAGAGCGGTAGAAGATGTAGATAGTAGTATTGTGGATTCGTTGGTGCAGTTGGTCGTTTTTGATTCTATCCAACTATCTGATGCTGGAGAAAAATGGTTAGTGCAAAAAACTAATGCTGCTATTCAACTCGATTTTAGTGCAATTGCGAAAGGGGATGCTGTAGACGCAATAGGTCTTTTGTTAGAAAAAAAGGGGATTGTTAGTTATGTAGTCGAAATAGGTGGTGAGGTTAGAGCTAGAGGTAAAACGCCTAAAGGCTATCCTTGGAGAGCGGGTATAAATGTACCTAGCGAAGATGCTGCACTCAATGAATTGCAAGCAGCTATAGAGCTAAAACAAAAGTCGTTAGCAACCTCCGGAAATTACCGGAATTTCCATGAGGTAAATGGTCAAAAATATGCCCATACCATCAATCCTCAAACAGGGTATCCCGAAAAAAATAGATTATTAAGTGCTTCAGTAATTGCAGAGAATTGTGCGACTGCGGATGCTTTTGCTACTGCTTTTATGGCAATGGGTTTGGATAAAGCTTGGGTGTTGGTCAATCAACTTCCTGAAGTAGAGGCTTATTTTATTTATAGTGATGAAAATGGTGCTTTTCAGACCAAACATAGTGAGGGTTTAAATGAGGCTTTATTGGATTAATAAACATTTAGTATGAAAATTAGTGGTGTCACTTTCGTCAAGAATGCTATTGTTTATGATTATCCAATCGTAGAGGCTATTAAGTCGATACTTCCTATCTGCGATGAGGTGATTGTAGTGGTAGGTTTATCTACAGACGAAACACTATCCCTTATCCAAAATATTAATAATCCTAAAATAAAAATAATAAACTCTGTCTGGGACGAAAGCTTACGAGAGGGTGGTCGGATACTTGCTGTAGAAACAAATAAAGCCTTGGATGCTGTAGCTAAGGATAGTGATTGGTGTTTTTATATACAGGGCGATGAGGTTTTGCACGAAAAAGACCTTAGTGTGGTAAAACAAGCGATGCAAAAATATTTAGATGATAAACAGGTAGAAGGTTTACTATTTGATTATTTGCATTTTTGGGGGACTTATGACTATGTGGGTGATTCTAGGCGTTGGTACAGAAAAGAGATTCGAGTTGTTCGGAATGACCCTAAAATTCGTTCGTATAAGGATGCTCAAGGTTTTCGAAAAAATAATAATAAGTTGCAAGTCAAAAAAATTGCTGCAACTATCCATCATTATGGTTGGGTAAAACCTCCTCAAAAACAACAAGCCAAACAACAAACCTTTCACAAATTGTGGCACAACGATGATTGGGTCAGTAAGCATGTGGCAGATGCTGAGAGCTATGATTATAGTGAGGTAGGTAAACTCAGAAAGTTTGAAGGCAGCCATCCAAAAGTAATGCAAGGCCGAATTGATCAATTAAATTGGTTATTTACACCCAACCCACCTAAACAATCTATAAAAGAAGTATTTTTAGGTGCTATAGAACAGTTAACAGGCTATAGAATTGGTGAGTACCAAAACTATAAAATATTAAAATAAGGAGTAGATCTATTAAAAATTATAGCCCTACTCCTTATGTATAGTCTATTATTAAGACCAAGCCATCATACCACCAACAAGGTTGACCAAGTCACCTTGAAAACCATTAGAAGCCATAAATGCACAAGCTTGTCCACTTCTGTTACCACTACGACAATAGATATAGTAGCTCTTAGTTTTGTCTAACTCCATAATGTTTTTAGCAAAATTAGGATCAAAAAAGTCTAATACTTTAGCGCCATCGATAGTGCCTGCTGCTACTTCTGCTGGAGTACGTACATCCAAAACTACTGCATTAGCATCTGCCTCAAATCCTTGTTTAAATTCTGCTGGTGATAGGTTCTTATATCCGCTCATAATTAATATTTTTTTTTGTTTACTTAAAAAGCTGCCCAAAGATAACAGGAAAATATTTAAATTCATTTTTTTTCCTTTATACACAAAGAACCTCTAATTTTTTTTTTAAGTTGGTAACTTGTATCACATAAAAAGTTGATGCAGCTCATTTTTTTAGCAATTACCAACTTATACCTTTGGAAGTGTTAAAAAAAGAGTTACTTATTATTTATCACAATAAAAAAATGGAATAATGGACGTTGCAAACAAAATGCTAGATGCACCTATCAGTGATATTATGTCTACACACCTCAAGACAGTTTTACCTAATGACAACCTTTTGAAAGTAAAAGAATTGTTTGATGCTCATCATATACATCACGTTCCTGTTACTCGTTACAAAGAGTTATTAGGGATTATTAGTAAATCAGACTTTTTGGCTTTTATCAAAAAAGGAGAAGATGATGATACTTTTTTGGAAGGACATCTTGCTGAAGAGATCATGAAATCAAAAATTGTAAAAGCTAGCTCTGATCAACGTATTGCTGTAGCTGCTTTAATCTTATTAGAAAACTTCTTCCACTGTGTACCAGTGATCGATGAAAATGAGTTAGTAGGGTTAGTTACACCTTTTGACATCATGAAATACTGCTACAACACAGAATATCCAGAGCATCCGTTCAAATCACTATTTCACTAGTAAATAGTTTTTGAACATTATAAATGTTCTTTAAATATAAAAAGGACAAACCCTACAATTGAGGTTTGTCCTTTTTTAGTATTATTTATTTCATAACCATGATCTAGCCATAAGTTATAAAAAGTATTTCATCAAATTATGATACTAAATAGCCAATAAATAGAAGTACAGCTATACCAAATGATGATAACGAAAAAACAACTATTGAGGGAGCTGCTTCACTTGGTTTTTTTGCCATAAAAAAGAAGAAAAATCCTAAAAGAGCAAAGAAAACTGCTAAACCAAGTATTATCATAGAAAAACTAGAGATTTTATAAAGGAAAACTCCTATGCCTACTAAAGTTATAAAAATAAATAATATAAAATATAGCATATTAATTAGGCATTTCTTCCAGTTTTTGAGGTTCAAGCAAAATAATTTTGCTCCCCTTTATATCTATCAGATGTTCATGTTTAAACTCTGATAGAGTTCTAATCACTGTTTCCTTAGCTGTACCAACCATACTAGCAAGATCCTCTCTCAGTATCGCGATCTCAAAGCGCTCATTTTCATCTTTTTGATAACGTTTTTTGAGTTTAACCAAAGCCTCTGCCACACGTTTACGTACCGAATTATAAGCTAAATCAAGTAATTGGTTTTCTTTTTCGCCCAATTCTTGAGCCAAACGCTCCATGAATTGTTTAGATACCATAGTATCTGCTGTCAGTAATGATGTAAACTCTTGTACAGGAATAAGATACAGTTCTGTCTCGCTCAAAGCTATTGCTGTTTCGCTATATTGGCTTTCTTTTAGAGTATCCATTATTCCAATAAAATCTCCTTCGCCATACAAGGATAAGATAAGTTCTTTGCCAAACTCATTAGTCTTAAAAGTTTTGAGCTTACCTTTCTTTACAAAGAAAACATATCTAGGATAAGCTCCTTCCTTAAAAATCACATCTTTTTTGCGATAGATACGTTCCTCTTTTCCTTCCAAGAGATGTTCTAATGCTTTTTCTTGATGTTCCTTTTGTTCAAAAACATTTCCTACTTCAGCAGGCTGATTTCCATTGTTATTTGTTGCTAGCATGCTATGTTTTTTGAGGCGAGTCTCTATAGCATTTAGCAATTCTACATCATCAAAAGGTTTAGTGATATAGTCATCAGCCCCCATATTCATTCCTTTTCTAAAATCTGTTTTATCCGCTTTAGCAGTTAAAAAGATAAATGGAATTGTATTGGTTTGTGTGTTTTTGCTCAAAATTTTCAAAACACCATAGCCATCTAATTCAGGCATCATGATATCACAAATAATCAAATCTGGCAAAAACTCTACAGCTTTATGAGCTCCTATTCTACCATTTTCAGCGGTTTCTACATTATAGCCTGATAATTCTAAAATTTCGGCAGTATTTTCACGAACCTCTGGATTGTCCTCTATGATTAGAATCTTTTTCATTCCTGTATTTATTTAACTCTTAATTTTATTCCTTAGATAATGCTCTCGGCAATACTACCGTAAAAGTAGTTCCTTTATTAGGTACACTCTCAAATATAACCTCACCCTTCATGAGATCTACATAACGCTTCACTATATTCAACCCAAGGCCTGTCCCTTGTATATTCATTGCATTTTGAGCTCTAAAGAAGCGTTCAAACAAATGTTTTTGATCATCAATAGGAATTCCCATTCCTTGATCTTTTATTTTGATATTCAAGCTATTTGCTTCCAGCGTTAAGACCAGATCTATTTGGCTATTTTCGCCAGAATACTTAATAGCATTGGACAATAAATTGATCATAATGTTTTTAGTAAACTGCTGATCTAAATACACTTCTACATTGTCCCCATGTTGAGTATATATGATCTCTTGCCCTTTTTTAGCAAAAACAGAAACTTCTTCAATAACACTTTCAGCAAGAGTCCTTACATCAAAGATAATATAATTTCTGTGCATTTTACCTTCTTCTAGCTTACTCAAAGATAAGAAATCATTCAAAATATTGGTCAAATTCCGGATAGCTGATTTAATTCGACCTATGTGTTTATCACGTTTATCATTAGTTTCTGTAGTAGTATAACGTTCGATAAGAGAAGCTGAGGACAAAATAGTGCTCAGGGGCGTTCTAAATTCATGTGAAGCCATTGACACAAATCTCGATTTCAATTCGCTCAATTCTCGTTCTTTTGCCAAAGCTTTTTCTACCTCTGCTTGGCTTTTTCTTAGTTCTTCTTCTATTTTTTTTCTTTCTACTATTTCTTTTTGCAATTGACTATTGGTAGACAAAAGTTTATTAACTGCTTCAGCCAATTTATCTGTACGCTCCTCTACCTTTTCCTCCAACTCTACATTCAACTCCTCTATCTTCTTCTGAATAGCTTTTTGCGCACTAATATCATGCAAAATCCCAGCATAAACAACTCCTTCTGCAAGCTTTATCTCACTAATGCTCAATGCTATAGGAAACTCTTTCCCATTTTTCATCCGCCCCATCACTTCTCTCCCTATTCCTATTATCTTCTTTCTCTTTGTCTTATGATAGTTATCAATATATCGATCATGCTGTTGTTCATCTTCAGTAGTCATCAATATACTTACATTTTGCCCTAAAAGCTCTTTATGAGTATAGCCAAACAGTTTAGATACAGCCTTATTCGCCATTGTGATAACTCCTCTCTTATTTATAGTAACAATACCATCTACAGCAGTATCAAAAATAGCTTTGAGTATTTGACTAGAACTCAATTGGGCTGCCTCCATCTCTTTGAACAAAGACATATCATGAATAACTCCTACAAAAAATAAATTCCCATCAATCTCAATTTCAGTTATACTCAAAAAAAGAGGAAACGTAATTCCGTTCTTTTTTCTACCTTCTACCTCTCGCCCTACTCCTATTATTTTTTTTGTCCCTGTTTGATGATAATTATCAATATATTGATCATGATTACTATGATTAGGCTCTCCCATCAATATACTTACATTAGCCCCAACTAACTCTTCCTCCTCATATCCAAAGATTTTACAAGTCGCTTTATTCACTACAGTTATACAACCTCTAGCGTCTATAATAACGACTCCATCTATCATTGCATCAATGATAGTTGGCAAATTGGCAATGACTATGTTGTTCAAATCTTGCATACCTTGTACTTATAAATAAATTCTTTCAAACTAATGATTATCAAAGTTGGGAATGACCATAGTCATTTTTTTTATACTTTCAACAACCTACTTTTGTGCATGAGGCATTTTCTAAACACCCTTAATCGAAATGCTTTATAATACAAATATAACTAATATAATAGATCAATGATGATCAATTTAGATTTTTCGGAATATTCAAGCAAGAAATCCATTATCACTGCAATATATAATCAAATGGTTAATATTAAAATTTTTGGAGTAGGTAGCTCTAGATACAACCGGATTTTACAAAATCTGTTCAAGGCTAAAGACTTATTAGCTATTCCTGTGCTAGTGGAAGAGATCAATGATATTGATGCAATTATGGCTCATAACGTAGATGCCATTCCTTCTTTGATGATAAATGATAACTACTATCATAATATTGACTCACATACAGTGTCTGAACTAATTGGTTTGATCGAAGATACCTCAGATAATATTTAATTATTATATTTATACCGCAAACAGATACTTTTAATAAGTTATACCAAACCTAATACAATCAAAAAATGGAGAAGATTTTATTTCCTACTGACTTTTCAGACATGGCTACACTAGCTTATAGGTACTGCCTGAAGGTTGCTCAACAAGTCAATGCTCCTGTTGAGGTATTACATGTATACCGAGGAGATTTTGGAGTGCCGGTACCTGAAGTAATGGCCTACAAGCTCTTAGAAGAACGCAAACTTGCTTCTGAGAAACGTATCGAAACATTTGCTGCATTGGGCGAAACAGACACCCCTTTAACCACAGAGCAACAAGCCAATATCAGCACATCTATAGAAATGGGTCTCGCTACTGATGTAATAGTAGAGCGTACTCAAGATGATGATGTTGATCTAATTGTAATGGGAACAAAAGGAGAACATAACCTAGTAGAAGTTGTTTTTGGAAGCGTCACCTCCGCTACCATCAATCGTGCTGCTTGTCCTGTGTTGGCTGTACCTGAAAATGTAGAGTTTAATGCTATTAAAAAGATTGCTTTTGCTACTGACCTTTCTGACCAAAGTATTGAGCAACTAGATGAAGTAATTACTTGGGCTAACAAATTCAATGCAGAACTACACTATGTATTTGTCAAAACAGATAGCAGTCCTGTAGATGAGGCTCGTGTAGAAGAATTGCTAGAAGCTCAAACTAATGGTTTGGCAGCAACCTACCATCAAGTAAAAAATCCTCATGTTGCACAAGGCATCAATAATTTCATAGAACAAGAAGGCATTGACTTATTGATTATGCATCATCCCCAAAAAGGATTTTTCCAACGCCTGTTTACAGCGAGTGAAACTCGTCAAATGGCATTTCGCAGTAAAGTACCTTTATTAGTTTGGAGATAAACTTCTTACTAAACAAAATATAATATCAAGCCTATTCAGTATGAATAGGCTTTTTTTTGTTCAATAACCAATTCTTAAGTGCTAACGAAAGTTAGAAAAAAAGCCTTGCCTCATAAATTTCTTCCTTTAATAGTAATGCATTTCTGCACTTTATTTCGTTATTTAGAAGTACCTCCTAAATAAGTACATTTAAATACCTTTTTGACCCTCTTTTGTTACCTAACTACATTAGTGTTGCGTTATAAATCAAAGATATTCAACTGATTAGAACTGGCATTAGTGCTATTCTGTAATCGCTTACACCTAAGTAGTTGATTTATAGGTGTTTTATCAAATGCAGATACACTCAGAATTTGTAATATATTGT
>JAAEPD010000237.1 GCA_024222455.1 Aureispira sp. | reverse complement strand
TCTGAACATATGTTTGTCATATGTACTTTTAAACCGTTGTCTTTGTAAGCTGTTGGGTTTTGCTTATTTGTATTTCCTTTAAATAAAATATAAGGTTCACCAGTAGCCTTTCGTTTCTGTAAAAGTTTACCCCATCGTTTTCTAGCTTTTTTATCTCCTTGTTCAAGTCTTCGCATAAACTTATCACCAATGACCGCGCATTGATGGAGGTTAAGAGATTGTCTATTGACGTCTCCTTTGGGTTCTCTAATCTCGAGCCATTCTTCAAAATCGTCATGTTCAATATTGATATTAACTGATGCCGCTCCTCTTCGGACAGATCCTTGATTAGTGGCAAGTATAGTTGAATCATATATTTTACAAAACGGTACAACTCCGTCACTTGTTCCATTACCAGTAATTTTAGCGCCGGCGGGTCTTATTTGATTTACACCGATACCAACTCCACCACCGTGCTTAGCGAGTAGCATCATCTCTAAATTTTTCTGACCTATATCTTGTATACTATCAGCAACATCGATACCAAAGCAACTTATTGGTAAACCACGATCAGTGCCGGTGTTTGATAATACAGGACTAGCTAAACATAACCATCCGTTCCATATATAATCAAAAAACTTATCAGCTAATTCTGGCTTGTATAGTCTTCTAGCCACGGTCTTAGCAACACGAGTATATGCGTCGCGAGGAGTTTCGTCTTGTAGTAAATAACCACCGGCTATAGTTTTTTTATAAACCTCTGTATCTCCCCACTTAGGATAATCAATCCCTTTTTTCCATTCGTTGTTCCACATCTCTTTTCTCTTTGTTGTATAATTCTTCTACTATTTTTTCCCACTCGTCTTTACCAATGTGTAATTGAAAAGCTGTTAAAGTTCCTTGAGCTAAACTTGTGTTAGCTTGTATTTCTTTTATAAGCTCTCTAACAACATTAGTTAAAGCCTGTACTTTGTTTTGCAAGACTTCTACCTTGCTTTGTTTTTTCCCTTTCATATATATTTATAAAACATTACTACTACTATTCTTTGATCTGT
>JAAEPD010000236.1 GCA_024222455.1 Aureispira sp. | reverse complement strand
TGCGGTCTTCCTTATCTTTAATATACTTTTTATAATACATATGCCTTTCGTTTTTGGTGTCCTAACCTAAATTTCGAAAGGCTTTTTCTTTTTTCCAAATAAAATGAGCCATCTCTTACTTAAGGGATGACTCATGTTTCTTCTTAGTTATTACCTAAAAAAGGGTTATTTAATCCCCTTTTGAAAAATCGCATGTCCTAATTTGTCGCGCTTAGTTCTCAAGTAAGAAGCATTGTGCTGATTAGCCTCTATCTCTAAAGGTATATTTTCCATTATCTCTAAGCCATAGCCGATCAAACCTACACGTTTGCGAGGATTGTTTGTCATTAGTTTTATTTTGCTGATACCTAGCTGTCTCAACACCTGTGCACCAACTCCATAATCACGTTGATCAGGCTTAAAACCTAATTTAATATTAGCTTCTACAGTATCATAGCCCTCTTCTTGAAGCTTATAAGCTTTTAGTTTATTGATTAGACCAATACCTCTACCTTCTTGGTTTATATACAAAATTACCCCTTTGCCAGCCTCCTCTACTTTTTTCATAGCAGCATCCAACTGAGGTCCACAGTCACAACGCATAGAACCAAAAATATCACCTGTCATACATGAAGAATGAACTCTTACCAAAATAGGTTCATCTTCTTCCCACTCTCCCTTTTTCAAAGCTAGTAGTGTATTATCTGTAGTTTTATCTTTGAATGCAATCAACTCAAAATCACCATGTTCTGTAGGCATTTGAACAACAGCTTCTTGCTCTACCAAAGTTTCCTTATTCAATCTATATTTGATCAAATCAGCTATCGTAATCAACTTAATATTATGCTCCTTAGCAATCTCTACTAAGTCTGGAAGTCTAGCCATTGTACCATCATCATTCAAGATTTCTACCACTACTCCAGCAGGGTATAAACCAGCCAAACGAGCTAAATCTACAGCCGCTTCGGTATGCCCTGCTCTACGCAACACACCACCTTTTTTGGCTATAAGTGGGAATATATGTCCAGGACGAGCATAATCACTAGCTTTGGTGCCTATCTCTGTCATTTTCTTGATACCAGTAGCTCTATCATAAGCAGAGATACCAGTAGAACAGCCATAGCCCATCAAATCGATAGAAATAGTAAATGCTGTTTGATGCAGCTCTGTATTATTCTGTTGCATCAATTTGAGGTCTAGATCATCAGCAAGTTCTGGTGTGATAGGTGTACAGATCAAACCTCGACCATACTTAGCCATAAAATTGATGATAGCAGGCGTTACCTTGTCTGCTGCACAGATAAAATCACCCTCATTTTCACGGTCTTCATCATCCACTACTATGACCACTTTGCCTAAGCGAATATCTTCTAACGCTTCTTCAATAGAATTGAGTTGAAACTCAGATTTAGGAGTTTCGTTGTGTTCGTTGCCAAATACCATTTTGATTACCTTTTAAGTATTTAAAAAAACCACTAAACAAAGCTAAATTCATAGCATTGAAGTAGGTGATATATCTCAATAATCTAATATTAATATTCAATCGTTTGCATAAGCTGTCTAAGATCGGAACCCCAAACAAGCCTAGATTTATCAATAAAAACAAAATTTGGTAGAATATGTTTTGTCCCCACCATCCAATAATTGCACTAGATATATAAGCTAGTAAAATAAAAAAGGGACCAAACCATCTTAAAACCTTATGTGATAAAAACACAAAGCCCAAACTACTAGTTGGAGGCAACAAAAGTCCTTTAAATATGGCTAAGTTGGTAAAGTTGCCTGCCGAGATCCGAGTTTTTCTCCTGAACTCAATACTCATATCGTTAGGCACTTCCTCATAGCAAATAGCTTGGAGTTCATTGATGGCCAAACCTCCTTTTTCAAAAGCTTTCATGGCTATATAAAAATCATCAACTAGGTTGTTGGCTGGTACTTTGGCAAAATGCGAAGCTCGCACCGCATAACAGCCCCCCAATGGTCCCATCATACGCCCCCAAGCAATCCCTTCTGAATGTTTGATGCCTACTTCTCTAGAAATATAACTACGCTCTGAAGCTGCAATCCCCTCTCCTAATCCAGACAACCGTTGATTCTGAATATTAGAATCAACTAAAACTATCTCTTGATTTTTGAAATGTTTGGCCAGCTCATAAATCGTTTGTGGCTCTAACATAACATTGGCATCCGAAATAATCAGAATATGATCACTTGCTCCTTCTTGCTCCTTTTGGGCAGTTGCAATCAAATCATTAATTACACTAGGTTTGCCTCTACGCTGCTGAAATGGATAAAACTGGATGTGTGGATGCTGTTCTGCATAAGAGTTGACAATAGCATTAGTGCCATCATCTGAGCAATCAGAACCTATATAAATGCAAAGTTTATCTATTGGATAGTTTGTTGCTAAAAGCGTTTTGAGTTTATCTTCTATCACAGTATCCTCATTATATAAGGACATAATAAAAGAAACGGTTGGCAACACAGAAGGGTCAGTAGTATAGACAGTCTGATTATTCGATTTGCCAGCTGCAGCAATCTTCACAATAATCGGATACAAGACATAGGAATGGAAAAGGCAAAATACACAAATCCAAAATATTATAGCTAAAAGCGTTATCATGCTTATGTTATCTATACACAAATAGTTGGGCGCTTGCCAAAACTTTGTGCAAAGGTACGTTTTTAGCTTTGAATTATGTACAAAATAGTTGGTTTAGTTGTTTACAATTAGCACTAATACTTTCTAGACACTACTCTTATCTCACAATTAGGCAGTAATTCTTTCCAATTGTATTCTTTTTTAAAGTCGTGTTTTTGATGAGTATCAATATACAGTTTTTCCAAGTTTTGGAGTTTTTTTAGTGTAGTTCTTGGTAAAGTGTCAATTTTAGTATGGTTAATACTTAAGACTTTTAGATCCTCAAGGTATTCTAACCCTAATATAGTGTCTATAGGATTATGGCTTATACTTAGATACTCTAATTGTACTAAACTTGATAGATCTGGAAGTTTTGTTAGCTTATTACCATATACAGAAAGTTTTTCTAAGTTTTTTAAACTTGATAAATCAGGAAGTGTTGTTAACCTATTATAACTCAGAAAAAGTTGTTTCAGTTTTTTTAAGTCAGAAATACTTTGAGGCAAGTTTGTTAATTGGGTTCTATTTAGCTCTAACTTTTCTAAATTCACCAGTTCACCTATACTTTCTGGCAATTTTCTTACAGGAATGCTTGGTCTAAAATCTCCTATCCTAAAGTCTTTTAGTTTCTTTAATTTATTAATATTTTTAAGCGCCACAGTTATAGAGTTGTCAAACTCATTATTCTCTAGATATAAAAATTCAAGATTTGTTAAAGTCCATAAACTCTTTGGCAACTCTTTCAAGCTATTGTTCATCAGATTTAGTCTCTTCAAATTTTGGAGTTGACCAAGTTCTTCAGGAAGTTGTTCTAAATCCCTTTCACTATAAATAGACAGACTTTCTAAATTAATAAGTTCCCACAATACAGATTTAGAAGAGGTTATAGCTAAATCAAAACCTTTAACTGCTAATCTTTTTAATTTAGGCAATTCAATTATACAAGTAGGTAATTTTTCAAGGTATTCAAGATATAAGCCCTTTAGTTTTTTTAACTTACAAATAGTAGCAAAAGATAAACTATCTAAGCTAGAACCTCTTAAACTAAGCTCTTCTAAATTTTTAAGTTGATTGAAAGATTTAGGCAATTTTTTAATACGACTATCTGATAAGCCTAAGCTTTTCATTTTTTTCAATTGCCCAAAAGACTCTGATAAATAAGAAACCCTGCCTCCTGTTAGTTCTAAACCTTGCAAATTTTTAACTTGGCTTATATTCTCAGGTAAAGTATCCAAACCCATATTATAAATATGTAGTTTTAGAGGCTTTCTAAGCTTAAAAAGATAAGCAGGTAGTTCTAAAATAGGTTTTTCATCCTCTATCTCATCTTCATACTTATTTAATACGATCTCTGTAGTTTTACAGCTTACTAATAAGCAGATTACTATTATATATAAACAATATATAGACCTCATAATTAATACTTTTCAGATACTACTCTTATCTCACAATTAGGCAGCAACTCTTCCCAATTATATTCTTTTTTGAAGTCATATTTTTGATGAGTATCAATGCTTAACTTTTCCAAGCTTTTTAGTTTTTTGAGGGTGCTTCTAGGTATGGTATCTATTTTTGTCCACGCAATATTTAATGATTTAAGTTTTTTAAGATGCTCTAATCCTGGTATAGAATCTATTGGATTGTTACTTATACTTAGATATTCTAATTTTGTTAAATTGGATAAATCTGGAATGACTGTCATCTCATTATCATATAAAGAAAGTTCTTCTAACTTCTTTAAGCTTGACAAATCTGGTAAAATGGTTAACTCATTATAGCCTAAATAAAGTCGCTTTAGTTTTTTTAAGCTTGAAATACTTTGAGGTAAACTTGTTAATTCTGCTCCAGTTAGTTCCAAGATTTCTAAATCGACCAATTCGCCTATACTTTCGGGCAAGCTTACTATGGAATTGCTTTTATCAAAAGCACCTATCCTAAAATCTTTTAGATTCTTTAACTTATTAATATTTTCAAGGGCAACAGTTACAGAACTATCAAATCGATTATCTTGCAGGTATAAAATTTCTAGATTTGTTAAAGTCCATAAGCTCTTAGGCAGTTTTTTTAGATTATTTCCCATTAAATTCAATCGCTTCAATTTTTGAAGTTGTCCAAGTTCTTCTGGAATTTGTTCTAGATTAGTTTCATGATGAATAGACAAATCTTCCAAGTTAGTAAGTTGCCACAATATAGATTGAGAAGTAGTAATAGCAACATTAAAACCTCTAACTCCTATTTTTTTTAATTTAGGCAATTCAAGTAGGCAAGTAGGCAACGTTTCAATAGCTTCTAAATATAATTCCTTTAGATTTTTTAACTCACAAATAGTGGCAGAAGATAAGCTATCTAAACAAAAAACACATAACCCAAGTTGTTCTAAACCTTTAAGTTTATTGAAAGATTGGGGCATTTTTTTTAGATCGCTATCTAAAAAAATTAAGCTTTTCATTTTTTTCAATTGCCCAAAAGACTCTGGCAAGTAGGAAATTTCACTATCTCTAAGAAATAGTGACCGTAAGTTTTTAAGCCTACTTATTTTAGCAGGGAATGTATCTATTTTCATCTTATAGATATACAATTCTATTGGCTTCCTTATTTTAAATAGATAATCAGGAAGTTCTGTGATGTATTCAGGTAGCTCTAAATCTTCATCCTTGTCTTCTTCTTTATTTAAAACTACTTTGGTAGGACTGCAACTATCTAAAAGAGATATTAATATTACAAACAAAATAAAAGCGACTGTATACTTTTTAGTTAACATAGTTGATACTTTAGTTAATCTCAATGTTTCTAAAATATTCTTCTAGTTCTTGACGATTTATCTGGATAGCATCACCACTTTTAGTTTTGTCATTATGAGGGTTTTGCAAGATAAGAATTTCACTTCCTTTTGTAGTATCTTCAATGTCTCCTAAAGAATATCGATGATTTTGGTATAAATAGACTCCATTTCTATACTCCACAGATATTTCTCCTGATGCTGGAGCCTCTTTTGAATCTTGTTTTTTGCCTTTTTGTTTTTGTGGTAACTTCTCTTTGGTAGCAAAGGTAGCCATAGGAAGTTTATTATCTGTTGTGTATGCGGTTATCAATCGCTCTATCACTTCATCTAAATCTTTAGGCAAAGTATAGTTTCTAGGACGTTTACCTGTTAGCATTTCTAAAGTGCTCATTTTACCGATAGAGTTACGACTACTCTTCCCTTCTATTTCTTCATAAGAACCTTCTAGTTGTGCCAATCCTTTTTCTAACAATTGTACCCAAATTTCATTATCCTCACTTTTTTGAGCAAATGGAGTCCTTTTTTCTCTTAAATCTTTAAGAGCACTTTTGTCCTCTTTATGGTCTGCCTTAAACTTCATAAAGGTTGGAGCTACCTTTACAGCAACTCGTTTTGTTTCCTTGTTTTCATCTGGCACATAAAAATTTACGGTATAGTTGCCCTCTTTATCTGGCCCTGTTATAATAGAATCCTCCTTTCCATAGATTTGCGCTGGATCAGCTTTAGCCAAAGCTTCTACTCCTCCCAAAAAATAACAATCACCTAAGCCTCCTTGATCTACATCTTCTGGATTGATTCCTTTTTCATCTACCAAAACGTCTGTATCACTACTTTTATGTTTATATGACACATCATAGTTCTTAGCATTTTCTTTCCCCAGTTGCCGCTCATTCATCACTAATTTACTCTCTTTATCATACTTTGGGTTATACGCCTTTATACTCATAGCCTCTTGAGAAAAGTCTATATGCGAAAAATCTGTATAAATTGGCTTCAACTCTCCTCGATATATCTCATAAAAACCACTAGCTCTAGTCGCCATTTTTTCGGTAGCTGCAAAAAAAGCTTTGTGTAGTTTTAGCCCTTTGGGAGTTCCTATCGTTGTTATTTTCATAGTAGATTTGTCTTTTCCTACTTTAGCTCTTAGGGCTTTATCTTTGGGGATTCCTTTTTTGTTATACAGCTCTTTGCATTTCTCATTTATTGCATGGCAAGCAGTTTTATACGCCCCCTTTATGTTTTTTAGTTGATTGTAGATTAGCTCTACTTCTTCTTTATTTTTCGTAGCCAACTTAAAGGGATCAGTTCCATCCGAATCTTTGAGATATGGATATTCCTCTTTCAAAGCATCAAAAGCATCATATTGGTCACAAATGATTTTGATATTTTCTAAAATAGCTAAGGCGTTAGGACTTTCTTCTTTTAGACTGTTGGCAACTGATTCATATTCCTTTTCAGCCTTTTCTATGGCTGCTTGCTCTGCTTCTATTTTTTGAGTTAACTCTTCTCTGTATTTTGTTAAAGGTTGAATGTAGAGCACATCATACTCAGACATGCTTATTTCGTTTAGCATTCCTGCTTTCAAACGCTTTATCTGGTCATAAATAGGTTCTCCTGTTTTGTATAAAAACTGATAATATCTATTAAAATGTTTTGTAACAATAGCATCCCTATAAGCAAGTACTTGTTGCAAAAGATCTTGTGCCTCTGAGGACAGCCGCTTGTATCTATCAATGATCTTGCTATTAATAGTTGCAAGTGCAGTTTCTACAAGCTTTTTTTGAGTTTCCAACTCTCCTATATTAAAATCACTTACATCAATATTCAATAATTCACGATAATCGGAAGGCTCGCTCTCTTTTAGATTTAGGGTAATCAAAAAATCTTGAACTTCGACTCCTACTGCTGTTATACCAGCTATTTCTAAAGTTTCGCTCAAAGACAACTCTTGCCCTTCTATTGTTGTACTTACCTCTATAAGAATTGCTCCACTTAAGAAAGTATCAGGAATGTTAACAGAACCAGAGTAGCCCCACCAACTATCCGTAGAATTTGCACCCTTTGAAAGGTCTATAGACTCTTTAGCATTTGCAAAAGATACTGTTGCATTTAATTCTAATGCTTCTATTGTAAATTTTTGACCACCTACCAGAAACTGTACATAAACTTCTTTATCCTTATTAATTAACTTAGCCAAAGGCTTTCCTTTATATGTTTGTATCTTCCACTCTCCACTATTAATAGTTTGAGGTGCTTCAGTTTTTGCAGTTAAAGCTTTTTGACTTAGTAGCCCTATTTTTGTTATATAGTCATAATGCTTTGCATATTTAGGCTCTTTCTCCAATCCTCTTTTTTTTACAAATCTTTCTATATTTCTGAATAAGTCTCAGAAGTTTCTTTAACTCTTTTTTGTCTTTGTTCATTTCTGAAATTTAACCTTATAAAAAACAAGCCTATTGGATACTCTACAAGAGTTATTCAATAGGCATATTATATCCAAACAGAGTTCTAATCTGTTCAACAAAAATCTACTTTTACTGAGCAACTACATCCTTCTGAGGTTCTGGTATAGGTCGCCCCAACAGCTCATAGAAAAAGGTAGTTAGGCATTTAGCTATTTTGACATTATCGTAGTGGTCATGTATGAAGTCTTGAGCTTTTTTGCCTATAAATGGCAACATAGAAGGCCCATCAATACAGCGCAACATCTCTTCTGCAAATTTTTCTACAGTATCTGCAATCAGCACCTCTTCATTATGTTTAGCATGGATTCCTTCTAAACCTATTTTGGTACTAATAATCGTTTTGCCTAAGGCCATGCCTTCTAGGATTTTCACCCGCATTCCGCTACCCGAAAACAGAGGAACGACCATAACATCATGCTTATTCATAAAATCAATAGCACTTGCTACTTCACCATGAATGGTTACATTAGGCCATTTTTTCTCCAACAACCAAGAAGGTGTATTTCGCCCTGCAATATGGAATTCTGCATCTGGATTTTTGGCCATAACTAGAGGCCAAACTTTATTAAGCAACCAATCTAAGCCTTCTGTGTTGGGCATCCAGTCTAGGGAGCCTATAAAACCAAAGGTTGGTTTTGATTTGTGTTGATGGCTAATGTTTGTATAATCATCCAACTCCAAACCAACAGGTGTAACATGTGTAGGTATTTTGCAACCTATTGCTTTGAAAAAGTCTAAATCACGTTGAGTGATAGAGACCAACATATCATATTTATTAAGGTTTTCTACTTCAAAATTTTCTAAACGCTTGGTCAATAACTGTAAGTACCATTTTTTGGCTCCAACAGAAGTATTTTCGGTTACTCGCTTCCAAATTTCATGCTCTACATTGTGTGAACGCATTACTATTTTTGCTTTGGAATACTTGCGAATAATATCAACATAAGGTGCTAAATAAAGCGTTTCAAGTTGAACAATATCATAGTCTTCTGCCTTTAGTAGTTCAATCAATTTAGCTTCAAACTTAGGAGAGATATATCGTACAATGTGATAAGATTTGCTGGTAAACAAGTTGACAAAAGCATCCTTGATTTTAATTCGATTATCAATCTCTACCAAATGCATATTCTTGTAGTGATCAAAATCTTTTGGTAATGCTTTTTCATCAAAATGATGCTTGGTGGTGTTCATGCTCAACAAAGTCAGCTCACAGCCCAATTTATGCAAGGCTTTGCTCAAATACGTAACGGCAATCGCCTCACCATCCTTAAGAGGATATGGGAATTTTTTGCACAATTGAAGTATCTTCATATAGACAGATTTTCTAGCGTTTTGACGAATGTTGTCGGTTTTGGTCTATGTTATATATCTTAATAGTTCATGTATTTTTAACTTTATCAAGCAAAAAATAACAGTAAACTTTTCTAACAACTTGACAATCTAATAATGACAAAATTAGATCAAATTTAATGCCCTCTTAATTATCAACTTGTTAGAAAAACTTCATAAACTAATGTCATTAGTTTATGCAATTACTTGCATCCACCAGTTATCGTGTGAACATCCACAAGTTTTCAGAAGACATTTCCTCATTAAAGGTATAGTCTTCTAATGCAAACTTTTTGAGTTGTTCTGGTTTAGTCAATTGGTTTTTAATTGCAAAACGGCACATTAGCCCTCTTGCACGCTTTGCATTAAATGCAATCGTTTTATATTGTCCATTTCTTTTCTCTTTGAAACCTATAGTATATAGGTTGCCTTTCAGCAATTTGGGCTTCACGGATTTAAAATATTCGTTAGAAGCCAAATTTACAATAGCTTGAGTTGAGTGGGTATCTAAATACTCGTTGATTTGTTGGGTAATCTTATGCCCCCAAAATTCGTACAAGTTTTTCTTTTTACCTATCCCTAAGGCTGTTTTCATCTCCAATCTGTACGCTTGAATCAGGTCTAAAGGACGTAATACGCCATACAATCCAGACAGTATTAGTAGCGATTTTTGTGCATATTCAAAATCCTCTTCTGTAAAGTCTTCTGTATCCAACCCACGGTATACATCTCCCTTGAATGCTAGCATAGCGGGTTTTGCATTGGTTTGTGTAAAAGGTGTAGAAAAAGCTTGATAACGGTCAACATTGAGGGTTGCAATGTTGTTGCTGACCTTCATTAATTTCTCAATTTTAGGTGCTGAAAGTTTTTTTAATTTTTTTACTAAAATTTTACTTTTTTCAACAAGGGCTGGCTGACTGAAGGAAGGATATTCCTTTTCAGAAAAATCTAAGGTCTTGGCAGGTGAAATTAACAGCAGCATACACAACTAAAATCTTGGTTACAATAAATAGCAACATTGCTAAATTTTCTTAAAAAGTCTAGCTGCAAGAATACGAAAAAAAACACAAAAAATGAAAATAGCAAAGGGCTATCAGTCCAAACCCAATAGCCCATATCCCCTATTTAACACTTTATCTATTTTTAACCCAAAAAAGACCTTAATGGTTTTAGTACTCTTGTACTAGCTTCTTCACATACAAAATGGCCTACTCCTTCTAATTTGACTAGCTGTGATTGCTCAAAGATACTTTCAAATCGCTCAGCATAAGTTGTAGGGATAAAACTATCCTCCATTCCCCATATTATCAATGCAGAGATGTTTGCAATTTTTGCTCGCTGCTCCCACAACTCCTGAAACCAACCTTGTTCTTGCAACAAAGAATTCCGAAAACCTAAAGTTCCCATACGTCCTGCCTTATTGCTAAGAATCTTGTAGTAATGTTTATGAGTAGCTTTAGAAAGTTCTTTCTTATTAGCTACAGCCTGTGGAATAAGGTATTTCGCAGAGAAATTGAGGTACTTATACAAAAATGGGACTAATGGAGAAGCTATTATTTTTTTAGCTTTTTCGTACTCAGGCTCTCCTTCTGCAGACCACATCCAAGTATTGAACAAGACTAGTTTTTGAACGTTTTGAGGGTACTTGATTGCGTAATCGAATCCAATAGGTCCTCCAAAATCATGCACTAATAAAGTGATGTTTTTTAATCCTTTTTTTTCTATAAAAGCCTCTAGATTTTGAGCGTGTTGTTGGCTGGTGTAATTGTAGTCTTTAGGTTTAGCTGACAAGCCCATCCCGATATGATCTAAAGCAATACAGCGATGTGTTTGGCTTAATGCTTTGATAATATGTCGAAACTCAAAAGACCAAGAAGGTGTACCATGCACAAACAGAAGCACATCTCCTTCTCCTTCGTCTATATAATGCATTTGTTGTCCATCAATATCTAAATAATGACTTTGAAATGGATATTCTTTTTGGTCAAACCAAGTTTGGTTCTTAATAGCTGCTGCAATACTCATATTTTGAATCTTTAAGTGAATGAATGATTCAAAAGTATAGACATCTGATCTCAATAAAATTGATCTATATCAAGTTCGTACTAAACACCAGCAGCGGAGGCCAATTCTTCTAATTTGGAAAGCACCTTATAGACAACTATACCATATGCTACCGTAAAAACTAAGCTCAATATCAAATCGCCAATATTATAACCTTTAGCTTGCACCAACCAAGTCTTCCAAGTTGGTTTATCCTCTTTCATTTTGACCACTTGAGTACGCACCAATATATCGCCCAAACGACGAGAAGGATTAGCCAACAAGGGGATTAAATCAAATACCCATACTCCAAAAAGGATATTCCTAAAAACTAACTGAAAAGCCCGAGGTCGAGCACCTGTTTTAATATCAACAACCCTCATTCCTCTCATAGACTTGGCAAAGCTCTGCCCGCCAAAAAGATCTTTGAGCAGAAAAACCGCCATCATTATACCCATAACCAATGGTGATATATCTCCATCTTCAACGCCAACAGCTATAAATGCTACAGGAGTAGCTAAAAGAATCAAAAATAGGTAATCTAAAAACATAACTACTATCCGATCAGCTATCGTTGGATTGCTGTATATAGGTTGTTCTTCACTAGTCAAATAATCATCTAATAATTGTCCTTTCATAAACTATCCCATTTTACAGATTTTCGTAATCGACTAAAGGTCTCTGGTTTCATGCCTAGATAAGAAGCCAAGTGTTTTTGTGGTATTAATTGTAAGGTTCGAGGGCTTTCTCTAAGCAATCGACGATAACGTTCCTCCGCTGTATAGGAAACCAAAGCTAACTGACGTTTTAGCATCCCTACCACAAGCTGTTCAGTCATCAATCTCCCCAAGCGCTCTATGCACTTATACTTGCTATACATGGCTTGCATATCATCATAATGAATCCGCAATAATTTGCTATCACTCATCGCTTGCAAATACGTTTCCGTTGGTTGTTGTGTCAAAAAAGATTCAGGAACACCTGATGGACTGTGGTCAAAGGCAAACCCCAAAACGACCTCCTCTCCATCTCTCAAGACATAACCTCTTTGCACACCTTCCAACACTATATACAAATAGCGTTCAATCTGCCCTGCACGAGTGATGTAATCACCTTTTTTGTAACTCACCTCCTTCCAATGGGTACTAAAATCCTCCCAGACTTCGGTGGGTATATCTACAAAATGAGCGCAAACTTGTTGGAGTATTGTTAGTGAATTCATTTTTTATCATTTAAATAGGATAATCCTCCATCTTCATCTAACCTAAAAGCATAGAGCATCTTATTGAAGAGATAAATATAAGCATGTTTATCATCTATAGCTACTGCAGCTAGCTCTCTACCTTTCAAGAAGTTCACAGAGTAGGTTTCCTTTTGTTTAAACTCATTATTATAAACATCAAAACTCTTATTATCATCCTTATATTGGTTGAATGCAATGGCTCTGTTGTTATGTATATGGTATAAGGCACTTGTTATTTTGGTTCCACTAAACTTCTTTTGCAAAGCATTATCATGATTTCCATAAACCTTGATCAAACGATTATTTTCGTCCAATTTTGTAGCATACAACTCATTTATGACAATCACTTTTTCTTTTATTTTAACTAACTCATCTAATTTTTTTAGATCATTCCGAGTAGCTGTTTGAAACGAGGATAGATCTTTGAATGATATTATTTCCATATTATCAAGACCATACCCCTTTTGGATATTAACTAATATTGCTTTTTCATCATTTTGGAGTATTAACTGATGAATCGAGGGTATGTAAATCTGTTGAGTAGAATGATTTACCCAAACCCTTCCAAGAGCACTTGTATTGGCCTCTATAAAAGACTCGTATTCCGAAACTTGTGTATAGTCTTTAGAATTTTCATCCCAAAGTAAGACACTTGTGTATTCTACTTTAGAATACTTATAGTATTGAAAACTTCGGAAAAGTCATTTAATAGTTTTAAATAAAGTTTGAATCTCCTCTAGGGAGAGGTTTTGTTCCTTAAAGAAGCGTAAGATAGATTCGTAAC
>JAAEPD010000235.1 GCA_024222455.1 Aureispira sp. | reverse complement strand
TGGGTGGATGCTTTTCGGTCTATGTTGATTCGATTTGAAACTTCTGCTCAAAATTGGATTCAAGCTCACTATTTAGTCTTTGCTATGATTTTTCTTAAAAAATATTTCAACTTAACATTTAGTTTTTAAATCACTTCATATAGTAAAGAATGGTAAAACGTATTATGGGAAACAAAATAATAAATGCAAAAACTGTGGTCGGCAGTTTGTATTAGGAAGCAGCCATAGGAAAAGTTAAGGCACAAAAAGATTAATAAAAAAGGCCTTAAAAGAACGCCTATCCTTAAGAGCTATCTGTCGATTATTTGAATTGAGTCTCACTTGGCTTCAAGCTTTTGCTCATGTTTTATGGAAGTAAACTCCAATAGATTTAGGATTACCAAAGATTGTACTAAAAAGGGTTAAAAATCTTCAAGTCTTTGATTTACAAGTAGATGAGATGTGGTCTTTTGTTCAGAAAAGAAATCGAAAAAGATGGATTTGGATTGTATATGATCCTCTTATGCGTTTAGTTATAGCTCATTATGTAGGAGGGCGAGGAGAAAGGGCAGCGAGGAAACTTTGGAAGCGAATTCCTCCATCCCTATGAACTTGTAATTTTGAAACAGATAACTGGCATGCTTACAAGAAAATTATTCCAGAAAAGCAACATAAAATAGGTAAAGACCTAACTTATTATATTGAAGGATTTAATGCCACGGTTAGAGCTAGAGTTAGTCGATTGGTTAGAAAAACACTTTCTTTTTCCAAGGAAGATAAATGGAATAATGTAGTTATGTTCTTGATCTAAATAACAAAGCCCTGAAGCAGTACCTGCCCAAATCTGTTGATCATGACCTTCAAACAAGGCCCAAAAGGCTGCAGGTTTTGGGAGTTTATCTTTTTTGATTTCGTGTTCATGACCTTTATATGCAAAAGGAATTGCCTTTCCTGTTTTAGGATCATATTTGATAATTAAATAAAAATCATCTCCAACCCAAATATTACCCTTTTTGTCCTTTAATACTGACAAGACCAACATAGCATCTGATTGATAACGATCATTGACTATGTGTTGAATTGTCTTAGTGTAGGAGATTTTGCCTGTTTTTAGGTTCAACTTGAACAATCCATTATGATCATAACCGCCTCCATAAAGAGTATCATTTATTACAGCTAGCCCTCTTGAACTTAATATTCGAGGTTCTCCTGTTGGACTGTGCATTAATTTTTGGAAAGGGCTTTTTTGAATTTTAACCAATTGTATTCCATTACTGGTTGTTATCCATATAGATTGATCTTTAGCAACTACAGCATTTGTTATCGTATTGGGATCAGCAAATATTTGGGGAGAGCGATAAAGGAGCTTGCCTTGATTGTTGTATAAATCAATATTTTTGTATCGGCTACTTGTAAAAGCAATCCAATTGGAATCTGACCAATTTAATAAAGGCATACCTAAGTTAAAATAGTCTCCATTAATCAGTTCTAGTTCATGCTCCAATTTTAATGTTTCTGCAGGCTTGTTGGGCGATTTTTTAGCTACTAAGACACTAAGCTTATCATGAAGCGGATCGCTTTTATCCAAACTATTAAAAAAAGAGAAATAAAAAGTGTTGGATTTATCTACATGTATTGGGTGGAAATAAGAAAAGGAATTATTCAACTTCAGATCATATTCCTTTTGTACTTTTTGAGGTTCACTACTATAGCTAAACTCTAAAGAACTATTGACTCCCCATATCTTAGAAGGGTCTTTAGGGTTGGCATAAAGACTGATAAAATAGCCATTAGGATTTTGTACAATATGGTCTAAATCTTTACCATTGTATAAATACAAATTCGCTTAAGTATCCGCAATGTATATATGATTGTTGGATGTCTGATGAACAGCTTTGACCAGCCCACCAAAATTGGGTGTGGGGCTTTTTAGATATTGATTGATCTAAGGTCATTCCTTTTTCCTCTATTGGGTCAAATGCCCCAAAAATAGGAGTGTCTTTGAACTGAAGCCATAAAATACCATTAGCATCTTCTGCTATCGAAACAATTTTATTTCCAGCTAGGTGATGTTCCTCTCTTGTGTAAACTTTGGTGTTATAACCATCCCAACGATTAAGCCCATACTGAGTTCCAATCCAAACAAAGCCTTTATTATCTTGATAGATGGTGTATGTAAATTGATTGGACAGCCCTTCTTCTACGGAGAAGGTTCGAGTTTGTGTAGTATAATCTTGAGCAACCAAAACACTAATATTGCATAACAATATTAATATTAAGAAGCCTAAGCTGCAATATCGTTGCATGGGAGAGCTACTTTGTGTGTGTAGAAACTTCAATATTTAAAACTACTAAAGAAAGTTTAAAGATAACTATTTTTTAAGCTATGGGTCGTCCTAAAAAAGTGATACAGAGGAGCAATTAATGCTCTTCCGTATCCTTTTAGGTAGTTAGTACAGATGTACTATGTTATTTCTTCAAAATATGCTTAGCTATTTAGCTTTGCATAAAGTTGGTTACCTCTTCAATATCTTTTTACTAAAGACTTCTTCACCAACAGTCAGTTTTATAAAATAAAGACCATTAGGGTAGTCGCTAATATTTATAGCAAATTTTTGTTGTGCAACTTCTGTTTGTAATCTTGTTTGTAGACGTTGACCTGTGGCATTAAATAATTCTATTTGTACATCTTGAATTTCAGTTAATGCTAAATCTACAAATAACTTGTCTTGAGTAGGATTAGGATATATATTAAGCTGACTAATAGCTGTATTGGTTTCTTGAAACCCTGTTATAATTGGTTGAATACAGAAGTTATGAACTGCACTATCTCCATAGCTAGCTGTAGGCATATCTACCAATAAATTATTATTGACATCTGTTATTTCATAATCACCTACTTTGGTATTGCACCACCAACTTCCAGTGTTCAAACCATCTCCATAGCTATCATAAATGACAAATTGATAGCAACCTACTCCTAAACAAAAAGCTTCGTTAATAGCGGTAGGGTTAGCACTAGTAGAGTAATCTCCTCCTTCATAAATAACAAAACCTGTAGCAGAATCTTTTACAGCCCAAGAAATTTCGCCTGCAGAACAATCTGGTTGTAACATTAGGTCAACTGTTTGTCCATTGAGCACTATATGAAAATCAAAAGACTGTGTATTGTTGTTGCTATTAGAATCTACTGCATTATTAGGATTATCGGTATAAGCATTGAAGGTATGAGGGCCATTTCCTGCGGTTAGGGTGGGAAGGGTAACTATAGTACTATTGGTGGGCTGTAAGTTGCCTGTCCAGTTGTAAATAGTGTTAGTACCTCCATCTATATTATAATAGATATCTACGTTAGTAATGGCATTAGTTCCAAAGTTTCGTAAGGTAACTTCTGGCGTGAAACTGTTGACGTTACAATAATTAGGATCTATACCTGTGAGCGAAAGCAAACCTGCGTCATTCATAACAGGAGGTGCAATACAAAAATTGTGTACAGAACTATCTCCAAAATCTCCATTGGGAGCAGACATTGTTACTAGAGGATTACCTGCCAAGTCGGTTAATCTATAATCTCCATCATGGCTACATTGGTTGCCTCCATCAAGTCCATCTCCGTAACTATCATAAATAACAAACTCGTAGCATCCTGCTGCTAAGCAGAAGTTTTCGTTGGTAGTGTCAGGAGTATTGCTACTGCTATAACCTCCACCTGTATAAACTGTATTACCATTAGAATCTCTGATAACCCAATCTGTTTCGCTTGCATAGCAATCAAAAGCTAACATCAATTCAGCTTGCTGAGCACCTGCAAGCATTTCAAAATTAAAAGACTGTGTATTGTTTACTGCATTAGAATCTACAGCATTGTTCGGGTTGGTAACAGAAACATTGAAGCTGTGAACTCCAGCCGTTCCGTTAATGGAGGGTAGCGTAACTATTTCTGTGTTACCAGAAGGAATGCTGCCTGACCAATTGTAGGTAGAGTTAGCTCCTCCATCTATATTATAAAGTATAGTTGCTGAAGTAAGAGTGTCTTGCCCAAAATTGCGAAGGTTGATATCTGGAATAAAGCTGCTGACATTACAATATCTATCGTCAATATTATTGATGCCTGTAAGTCCTGCATCTACACCTATTGTAGGTGCATTTGGGTTAAAACCATCAATTGTGTTTAATTGAGAATTGTTTGGATCTAACCAATCCTTGAGGCGAGTGGCTGCACTGGTACCATTCCAAGATACATCAAATCGACCATAGTTGTCATCTTGATTGTTGTCAGTAGTACCACTACAAGCCGCTGATCCACCATAAAGTTGGCCAATAATGCGATAGTTTTGATCAAATAAAGGAGAACCTGATGATGCTGGTTCTGTAACACCTAAATCCCAATCTGCAATTTCCCATACTTGTGCGTTAGAACCACCCCAAACAACGGCAGAGGCAGGGTTATTATCTCTACAAATCTTTTTTACATCGCCTCTAGGGTGATGAATACCTGTAGTTTGGGTAGGTACTGTACCTGTTTTGTCCCATCCTGCATAGTATATATCCCCCGTTGGTATTGTATTTAATTCAATAAGGGCAAAGTCAGATCCTGCGTTATTGGCTCTAAGTGTACCACCATTGACCTCATTATAAGGTGTGCCTGGGTCAACACTATTACCTGTTGCTGCACAAATGGCAACTGGGCTATCCCAATTGAAACGATAAACCCAAGAACCTGGTGTGCCTAAACAGTGATTAGCAGTTAGGAAATATGGAGTGCCATCCATGAGTGTATTGTTGACCAAAGCACCTGTACAAATACCACCACCATTAACAATCATAGCAGTAGAGTTGATTTGGTCTTCCCAACCTGTTCCTAATGGGCATTTTACATCGTGGTTGCAAGCACCTCCATCATTTAGACCTCTTGTAGGTGAATAGGCTTTTAGGGGTTTGTAACCATGAACAACTTGACCAATTTGTAGTTGACCTTGATTAGCTACATTTTTAGGCTCAAAATATTCTACTATAAGGTTTTCTCCTTGAACTATTGTACTCCCTAGCAGATTAGCAGGGTTGTTATTTTTACTAGTATAGGCTCCAGTGTATTCTAATGTTCTAGGGTTATAAAGCTGCATCGTTGCTCCTGCAGGGAGGCGAAACTGATCAAAAACTAGGTTTAGGCTTATAGCTCCAGTCGATTCTATTTCTAGTAGCCAAATTCGATCACCATTAGGGAATGTATGCCATACACCACTATTTTGCAAGTTGAGGGCTACAGTGTGCTCATATCCAAAACGCCAAGGGCCTACTTTATTAGCTTCATTGATGGCATCCTCTTGTTTACATTTTTCTAGATTGAATGTGGGCATTGTTTGTAGAGAAGATGTGGGAATAGTAATCTTAGTTTTTACACTTTTAGGAAAGCCTATTTTTGTGGTTTGTGCTTGAGTCCCAAAATTGAGGAATAGCAATAGACTAAGAAAGAATATTTTATACATGTGCCTAATTATTGAAAATAATTTTAAGTAATAGATTTTTACAAAATTAATGTTTGTTTATGGAAGTACAAAAATGTATTCATGATAAGTAGAATAATCTTTTTAGGATTATTCGATTCTGATAAGTTTTTTTTTATGTGATATGTGCATTTGTGTTTGTAAATGAGAGTGTTGTGGCTGTTTTTTGAAGGGGAGGAGTGGTTTCATTTTTTAATGAAATAAGATGTTTTTTAATAAATATATAATCTTGTGGGATTGCCTATTTCAATAAATAGCTGTACTTTTGTAGCATAGTTTAACTAAGTATTCAATCATTTAGACAGCATTCTAATGCAAAACCGATTTTTATTAACCATTTTAAGTTTTTTGATATTTACCAATGCAAGTTTTGGGCAAGATGATTCCAATTCTTCTCGTTCTAGCTATAATAAAATCTATTTTGGGATAGAGCAAGATGTATTGCCTTATATCCTTAGTGGGTTTATTGTGACGGGCTGGGCTGGGATCAAAAAAACAAGAATTCGAGCATCTTATGCACATGCTAACTCTCCTAAGTTTTTCAGAAAGAAGAATATAGATTTTGAACAAACTAGGGCTACAGGACTTAATGTAGAGTTCTTTTTCAAATCAGAGTTTGAAGGATTTTGGGTTGGACCAGGGTTAGGATATTGGTGGAATAGAGTGAAGAATGATGCAGAAGTGCAGGTGCGAGATTTTTCGAGTGTGGTGTTGTCTGTTGGTGGTGGGTATAATTGGTTTATATGGAAAGGGTTATATATTAGTCCTTGGGTAGCTGGACATTTTAGACTGACAGGGAATAAAGGCTTTGAAATGGGAGGAGAGTTGTATAAGCCAATGTTGATTACTCCAGAAGTATCTCTAAAAATTGGCTGGTGTTTTGGAAGAGAGGACAAGAAAAAAGTGCCTAAAAAGCATTAGATATAGATAGTGTAAAAGAAAAATGCCCCTCAATAATAAATGATTGAGGGGCATTTTTTTATTCTACTTTATGTCGAGTGAGTGTTAGGGTTCCCATTTTTGATTTCAAGATGAGTGTGTCTCCATCTAACTCAAAATTCATATCATGAAAAGGAGAGATTAGTTTTTCTTTATTTTCCTTTTCGCAAAGTTCATATTCTCTAAGGCATTTTTTTTCTGTACAAATTGCAGAGCTTGTCCTGTCTAGATATATAATATGGTTGTCTATAACTTGAAAAGCCTTCCAACAACTATTGCATTCTACTAAATTTCCTCCCCAATGCATGCCATTCTTGTCAATTGTTATAGAGAACATGGCATTTTTTATAGAGGCTTTTTCATTTGCAGAGAGTGGGGCACCATATTTTCGGCCATTATCCAAACGATAGATTTTTAGGTTATACGTCCAGCTGCCTAGAAGCTCTTTTGGGACTTCTTGATTGTAACGGGTAAGCGTTAGTTTTCTTTTACCTTGTGTAAAGATTAATTGGTCTCCATTTAGCTTATACTTGATTTCTCCGAATAAACTAGAAATTAGAGACTTACTTCCAGATTTATGTAGTTGCCCCCTTTTTGCAGTTTCAGAATGGAATTTTATAGTATTTTTATTCGATATGGAGTATGATGTAATAGGAGCGAAATTTGTCTCGTTAGCTACAATTTGCATGAGATTATTTTCTATACAAAGGAAGTGTTGATCAATATTTTTATTAACAGGACTGTTGGTGTTGTATGTCCAAATACCTTCTATAGAAGTATTATTATTTTGAGCGTCTAAATTAGACTTGAAACATAGTGTTATTAGGATGAGCAAGGTTGCTTTTAATATATTATTCATGATTAAGCATTTTGTTTGAGTAATGCCTAATTAGATGTCAATATATCATTAAAATGGTGTGAGCGTTTTGAAAAAAGGAATATAGAAGGTAGGACATAATACTTTGCATTGAAGCAAAGCACCCTGTTTAAATAAGTTTATTTATTGGTTTTAATTGCAACCTAAGTCAATTTTAGACTGACCATCAGCATTAATGATACAGTTTCCAGAGGGTAAAGAATTAGGGACATACCGATTTAAGTTTCTATCTAAAAGGCTTGTCTCTATAAATTTACTGATAGCTGTTATTTCATCGGTACTAAGTCCTAAAGGTTTAAATTCTGAAGCTAGTTGAGTATTAGGAACTGTGGCGTTTTCGGACACCGCCTGATTTTTGTAAATTAGAATTTCTTGTACACTGCCAAAAGATGCTCCATGTCCATAAAAAGGAGAGTTTAGTAAATTATAAAGTTGGGAGACTTTGAATTTGTACATATCTGTTGCATCACCTGTAAAACCTCCACGACCTTTAGCTGCATCTGCCTTGTTTTGGGTAGTTAGGCCATAGAAGCCATTACCAACTAAATCCTTGCAGCCTAATGCATAAAATTCCATACTGCTGAGTGCTGGACCTGTATGACATTGAGCACATTCCGCTTTTCCAAAAAAGAGGATAGCCCCTTCTTTTTCTTCTTGTGTCATTGCATTCAAATCCCCGTTTAACCATTGTTGGAAGGGAGATTGATTTGCTAGCAATGTACGTTCATAAGCTGCAATGGCTAATCCTGCTGTTTCTCTTGTATAACGTTGTTCTGTGGGTAGATGAGCAAAAGCAGCGTCAAAAAGAGCTTTGTAGCCATTGTTGAATATAAAGCTAGTATCAACAATCATTCTATGTACTTTTAGTCCTGCTATTGCTTGTGTTTCAACACCTTCATAACCTAAATGATTATCTTCTTTTGGGCTGCCACTAGTCCATTGTGGTTGAGTATTGGAATTTGGACCAGTAGCACCAAATTGACCATTCCAAAGCATAACTTTTTGATAGGCAGTGTTGAGTGCAGCTGGTGTACGAATAGGTTGAACATCAATGGAGTCATCTATATAAGAGCTGTTTACACTACGGCTTTCTCCAGCAATACCATAGCCCCAACCCCCTTCACCAATTCCTTGTGCCATGTTGGCTTGGAATCCGGCATTAGCGTGATGACAACTAGCACAAGAATAGGTGCCTTGTCCTATAGTCAGTTTCGGTTTGTTGGATAGTCCTGTTTCGTGGAATAGGTATTTACCTAATTTAACTTTATCTGAGGATAGTGGATTCTTAGGGTCTTGGGGAATATTCGTGAAATCTGAACTTTGAGGAAGTTTAAAAAAACTTTTGCCAATACCTCCTGATACACTTAAGAGAATTTCGTCTAAGCGATGATCTAAATCAGTAGTTTTGTCTTTTGTACAGCTAGTTAGGAATAAAATACAATTGAAAAGCAATAGGGTTTTTAAAGCATTAGAATACATGTGCTTTGTTTTTAGTCTAAAAATGGGGGAGTACAAAGGAGCTTTTTATTGATAGGTTATATTTATGGTGAATATATAAAAACTATGAGTTTGTTGGAAAGATATTGACATTTTTATAATATAAAAAGTGAAGGTTCTTCAAAACCTTCACTTAAATATTAAAACCAATTCTATTTTTGATAGACTATATCGGAACGGAGGGAGTATTTAATACCTTTTTTTATGATAGAACCTTCATGGAACAGAAGGTGGTCAAAAGCTAGAGCCATACCTGTTTTGGGTTTGATAGATCTATTGATAACTAGTTTTTTACTGCCTGATTTTCTTCGATCAAAAAAGGTAGTTTCGCCACCTTCTAGATTTTCATTTAAATAAATCATGAAGGTGAACAGCGTTGTTAAATTCTTACCAGGTAACTGCATACGCTCATCTACATGTGGGGCAAAAATATTTCCTTTGCGGTATTCATAAATTCTAAACCTCCAATTAAGTCCATAGGCTTTGTGGTTTTGGAATTTTGGGTCTACCAAATGAGCAATTCTATTCCAAAGAGTATTAGCTAATGCTTTGTCTTCAAAAATAACTCGTTTGTTGTTGCGTGTTTTTTCTTTGATTCTATAATGATCTTGACTAGTGGCTAAGCCTGCCTGTTGGAAACCTAATTTTTGTGCAGTATGAATTAGATTTTGGCATTCTTGGACTGTTAAGAGGTTTCGAAGTGTATAAATGTTTTTTTGTGGATAATTTTTGCGCTTGATTTTTAGATCAAAATTGTTGTCTAAACCATCAAATTTGATAATATGTGGAGCTACTATAAATTGGTTTTTGCCAAGATACTGATTCTTAGTTTTCATTATATTATATGAGTTTGATAGTCTGTGTATTGTTAGCTTTATTAAGCTAATCTTGCAGACTAATATTAGTCCAATAAAGTAGAGGACTGTAGAGAATTATGTTGTAATATTTGAAAAGAAAAGGTGCTCCTACATTGGGTAGGAGTGGGAAGCCTAAATCAGTAAAAGACTTGTAGGTAGTTGATATGTAGGATAAGAGTAGACATATTTCTTTTGGAATAATGCCTTTTTAACTCATCTAGAATAGATATAGTTCCATAAAAAAGCCCTCTAAATTATTAAATTTAGAGGGAGAGATTTTTTCAAGTAAGAAAGTTCGATTTTAGTTTTTATCTACAACATCGCCACTGCCAGATATGCTTATACTTTTTGTAGGGTTACCTTTGTAGTAGATGTTACCATTTCCAGAAATAGCCCCACTTAAGTCGCTGTTAACTTGTAGTTTGCAATTTCCCGATCCACTAATGTCTACATTAGCTTTGTTTACAGGAAAATCATAAGCTTCAATGTTTCCTGAGCCTGATATATTGGCATTAAGATCAGTAGCATCTCCAGTTAACGTGATATTTCCCGATCCACTGATTTGTAAGTCTGCTTTTGTAGCTTTTGCATTTATGTTCATATTTCCAGAGCCAGATATACTTAGGTCTAACTGAGGAGTTGTGGCGCTAAATGAATTACTTCCTGTGATATTTCCAGAACCGGAAAGTTCGATTTCTGTGAGGGTTGGTATAGTGATATAAATATCTATATCTTTGTTTGTGTTGATACATTTTTCTGTATCAATATGCCAAACTCCATTGTTTACAGTTGTTTTTAGTTCATCTATAATATTAGATTGTGCATGAATTTTTATAGACTGAGTAGCTCCTTGGGTTAGGTGAATATCAGCAGCTATAGCTAAATGAAAACCTGTAATAGGGTCAATGGTAAGATTTCTTTCTTCAATTTCGCCAGAACCTTTGAAGCAAATAAGATCTTTAGAGCAACTGGTAAAGATTAAGCATAAGTAGATTAAAGGAATAAAAATTTTCATAGATAGTATCATTGGTTTAATAAAAAAACACCTCTAGATTAATGAATCTAGAGGTGCTGTATTATTTATTGGAGATTAAACTTATTTGAATGCATTGATACCTGTAACGTCCATACCTGTGATTAGCAAGTGAATGTCATGTGTACCTTCATAAGTTAATACTGTTTCTAAGTTCATCATGTGACGCATACAAGGATATTCGTTTGTAATACCCATTCCACCATGTATTTGACGAGCTTCACGAGCAATAACTAAAGCCATATGCACATTGTTACGTTTAGCCATAGATATTTGAGCAGGAGTAGCTTTACCTTCGTTCATTAGTGTACCTAAGCGCCAAGTTAGCAATTGAGCTTTAGTGATTTCTGTAATCATTTCAGCCAATTTCTTTTGAGTCAGTTGGAAACCAGCCAATGGTTTTCCAAATTGCTCACGCTCCAAAGAGTAACGTAATGCAGAATCATAGCAGTCCATAGCAGCACCAATTGCTCCCCATGCAATACCATAACGTGCTTTAGATAAGCAAGATAAAGGACCTTTTAGGCCTTTCACTTCAAATACTTGTGATTTAGGAACACGAACATCTTCAAAAACAAGCTCGCCTGTAATAGACGCACGCAAAGAAAGTTTGCCGTGAATCTCAGGAGCAGAACAGCCTGGTGTGTCCATCTCTACGATCATTCCACGAATTTTACCTTCTTCATCCTTAGCCCATACTACAGCAATGTCAGCAACTGGAGAGTTGGTGATCCACATCTTAGCTCCGTTTAGGATATAGTGGTCGCCATTATCTTTGATATTGGTGATCATTCCTGCTGGGTTAGAACCATGATCTGGTTCAGTTAATCCAAAGCAGCCAACCATTTCTCCACTAGCTAATTTAGGAAGATATTTCATGCGGTGCTCTTCTGTTCCCCATTTGTAAATAGGGTACATAACTAGTGAACCTTGTACAGAGGCAGCAGAACGAACGCCAGAATCACCACGTTCTAATTCTTGCATCATAAGACCATAAGTGATCTCATCGGCACCAGCACAGCCATATTTTTCTGGAAGGCTTGGCCCTAATGCACCTAAGTCTGCTAGACCTTTTAGGAGGTGTTTAGGATATTCTCCACGTTCAAAATATTCTTCAATAACAGGTGATACTTCCTGTTTCACCCATTGGCGTACAGCATCACGTGCAATTTTGTGTTCATCAGAAAGTAGACCATCTAGATCATAGTAATCATGACCTTGAAAACGATCTTGTTTTGCAGATTTTTCTACTGTGCCATTTTGATTTTGCATAACAGTCGGTTTGTGTGACAAAATTTTAGAACTACTTAAATTGTGGGCAAAGCTACAACTTGTTTACTAAATTCAAAATAAAGCTATTAATTAATATTATAACAGGCTTAAAATTATTCCTTTTTCAATCATCAATATTGTGACTCCAATAAGTCTATTTGTATTATTCAAGCAACCTGTTTTGTATACTAACTATATTTAAGCAATAAGACTCTTTTAGTTTCCTTACCCATCTTAATATATAAATGATAAACACCAGATGGTTGTTCACTCCAACCATCAATATCATGAACCCAAAATCTTCGATCTTGTCGTGTTCTCAATTCGTCTATTTTTTCATAGACAATATTACCACCAGCATTAAAAACTTGTACAGTTATTTCAGGAACATCAACATATTCCATTATTATATCCACACGGTCATTTAATATATGGTTATGGCGAATTGTTTTGGACTTTTTGTCTAGTTCTATAACTGTAGGAGAAATAGATTTGTACGCAGCAAAAAAATCAGGTACTCCAAAACCTAGTTTGGTAGTAGGATCCTCCCTTTTGTTCGAGAATTTCTCTAACAAGGCTATGATTTCCATGTTGTTGAGTTGAGGAAGTGCTTGCCACAAACTTGCAGCCATTCCAGCCATAATTGGCGCAGAAAAAGAGGTTCCAAAACTATATTTAGTATCATACTTTTTGGGGGTAGCAACTACTGCTTGATGCCCACGAGCCATAACATTGGGTTTTACATTATCTCGATTCTTGAAGCCAAGAGAACTAAATTTTGCATAATACATGTCTCTATCTACTGCACCAACAGTCAATACACTATCAGCATCAGCAGGAGCTGTAATATGCTTCCATTTTCCATTTCCTTCGTTACCTGCACTAGTTACTACTAAAATACCTTTTTGCGCAGCATAATCTGCTGCTATAGTAATCGGTGCTGTGTTCCCATTTAGATTTCGATAGGCATAGTCCATGTCGTTATCATCGAAGTCATAGTAGCCTAACGAACAGTTGATTACATCTGTTCCTACACTGTCTGCATATTCTACAGCGGCTACCCAATTATATTCTTCTATAACATATTCTCCTTTGTCATCCTCTGTTTTTAATAAATGATAAGAAGCATAAGGGGAGGTGCCTACTAGCAAAAATGGGAGGTTAGAGGCCATTGTAGCCATTACATTTCGACCATGATCAGATGATTCATAAACGTATTCGTCTCCCTCTACAAAATCGCGGGTACTCAAAATTCTATCATGTGCATACAGACTATCAAAAGCAGGTGTTTCGGGCATTCCTAAAAAACCTCCATCAGTAACAGCTATGTGCATACCTTGCCCTTGAAAACCTATCTTATGTAGATAATGACCATTCAGCATTTTTATCTGATTATTGCCATTTCCATAAAAATAAGGTCTCATTTTATAGTTTTGTTTGTAATCTCTTTCTCCAATTCCTTTAGGTGCTTTTTGTACCTTACGAACAAATCCAATAGGACGTACCGATTTTACAAAATCAAGAGAGCTAAGCTCTTCTGCATTGGCATCTTCATATTTACCAACTACAGCTATTCCATTGAGCCATTTGGATTTGTATTGAACATGAAAACCACTAGTAACTACACTTTCTACATAAGAAGGTGAAATAGGTAGGTCTGTCTCATCTATAGTTATTCCGTATTTTTGACGACGTTCTAAGGCTCTAGGTGATAAGTATTCTTGAGGATGAAAAATACTGTAGGGCGAATCTTTTTTGTCTTTGAAGCTTACCCAAAAAATTTCATAATCTCGTTGTGCATCAGCCGATGAAAATGGATATAAAAACAAAACCAGATAAAGGACCACTAGTGATTTTGTTGTGGAGTAAAGCATATTATAGTTCGTATTTATAGGTTGCAAATTTAAGTAAAGGGTTTTCCCTTTGTTTTATTGTTGAACTTTATACTAAAAATGTACCTGAATAGTATATTGATTTTAGTTTAAGGTTTTGTTCACAATATATGAGTTTATCTTAACTTGATAGTTTCAAAATAGTAAACTTTATGCTAATGTCCAATTCCTGTCTAACAGGAAGCATCTATATTAGATGAAATAAGGAAGGTTTTGTATGTCAAAGGTTTATGAATTACCAGTGATTTAATATACTAAAAAAGACTATTTAGTAGAGGTAAGTTTTTGATTTTCAAAATATTAATTGCTTTAGTGTCACTTGTTTGGGTGATCTAAAATATTATAATTGTTAATCTGTGCTCTTTCGACCAATACTCTTTTTTTATTTAGGTACTCTACAGGAAATTGAAATAACAATCACCAGTCACATAATATTCATTATTAGCACCAATAGAAACCCCAAGATTGATAGGCTTATATCCATTCCAATATGTATTGGAAGACCAAGTGATAAAATTAATAGAATCTGGATTGAAAAAGGCCCCAACTTTTGAGCTTCCGAATTCTATGTTTTTCTATATATTTATGTCTAGAATGAGAGCAATACTCAATTTTATTTTGTGTAAATAACTGGAGAAAGGAGGAATAATGGTACTTAGAAGGTTAGATGTATCGAGTTTAAATTGTTCGATTCTAAGAAAAACAAGGGGTGTTTAGTTTTTGCAATTAGAAAGCTTACTAATACTTGGACCAACGTTAGAGTGAAAACCAAACAATATAGAAATATTTTTCTGAATAGAAAACTCTAAAAAACAATATTTTGAATATTATTAAATAATATAAAAAAGGCTTTTTTTTCTGAGTGTAAAACGTTAAATTGGTGCGATAGAAATGCCACTTTTGAAAAACTATGGTTTAACAGATGTACTATAAAACTAATTAAATGAAAAAATCAGATCAAATAGCAGATGTAGAAAAGCTTATTGGCCTTATGACTAAATATCTTACACTTGCTGTAAAGAATAAAAGTTCATTGAGTCCTGAACAGCTGATGAAGGCTAAGAAGATTAAAGAAGAGTTTTCGATTGCTCAAAATGTAAGAAAAAAATTGCTTGAAGCAGCAAAAACTGGAAAACAAGAAGATCAACAAAATATTGATCCTCAAGCCCAGAAATTTTTGGATGAAACTAAAAAGATGATAGATAGTTTTGATACAGAAATGAAATCTATAGTTGATAAAATCAACTCAGCAGTTTCTAGTGCGATAGAAGGCGGAAAAGCATTGGTGGGGAAAGTCTAATTATAAATTGAATCAATTTTGAAAAAACTCTTAAAAACTATATATAATTATGTCTTCATCAACTAGAGCGAAGCAAATTAAAAAGCTTCAAGATAAAGTAAAAGCTTTGAAAGAAGCTAAGAAGAAAGCAGATGAGTACGCTGAAAGTATATCATGGGCTAGTGATCAATTCGAAAAATATTCGAAAGACCTTGACAAACAAACTAAACGCGCGGAAGAATTTCTAGATACATTGTCTACTATTTCTGATTTAGTAGATAGTGCAACTTCAGGAAGTTTGCAACAATCTGCTGAAGCTATTGTTGATTCCTTCTTAGACAAACATGCAAACTGGGAAGGTGATATTTTTGACACTGGTAACAAAAAACTAAATATAGGCCCATTTTTTGGATTCTTAAATGTTGTAGTTAGCTTTTGGGCTGGCCTAAAAGCAGAATTAAAAGCGAAACGTAAAAACTTGGGTATAGAAGCTTCTGCTAAAGTAGAAGGTAGTGCTAGAGTAGGTGTAGGCATATCTTTAGGCTTCTCAATACCTGTTGTAGGCGATGTGAGTATAGGTGGAGGTATAGAAGGTGGTCCAGATTTGACAGGTAGAGCAAGTTTTGCTTTGGCTGTGCAGGGTAGCAATTTGACTGCAATTATGGAGCCTGCTACTTTAGATATAGATATGGCAGCATCTATTTATATGGATATGCCTAGTATTATTCCTGAGTTTGTGATCGACTATATCCCATCATTAATATCTGCTCTTAAAACGAGAGGAAGTCGTATTCTTTATCCATTAGGTTCTGTGAATATTCTAGTAATGAAAACGCCAATGTACTCATTGTCCTTCAATATGAGAAGAGCTTCTTTCTCTAAGGGTAAAAAAATGGGGGCTTATAGTGTTGATTTAAACCCAACTGTTAAGCGTAAGATTAAAGAGGTAAAAGAAGCTATCTATGAAGCAGCTGATAACTTTGTAGACAGTTTGAATCCTTTAAATTGGGATTGGAATCCATTCGACTAATCGTTTTAGAAAAAAATATATTAAAAAAGGAATTTACCTCTTGGTGAATTCCTTTTTTTTTATGGGGTGTTTAGTGTTTTTTTGTTGGTTTTCAGTGGCTTGTGGTGCTTTGGTGACTTTTGTCACTTTTTGAAATGACGAGGGTTATTTGTATAAATGAGCATGCTCATGAATGCTAGCTGAGGAATGATCTATATTTGAGTATCGAATAAAAGTTAGATCACAAACAGTTATTAATTATAATCAAATAAAAATTTACTACTATGACTCACAATATGAATTTTTTCGATATTATCCTTAGATATGCAGCATTGATGATTATTGTTATTATAGGTGGAGCATTAGGATCATTGCCTGTTATGTTGTTAGGTATGCCATTTTTCTTTGCGGCTATTTTAGGTTGGTGCCCAATTTTTGCTGCATTAGGAATCAACAATCACAAAGGTGCAATGGATATTGACCCAAACTGTGCTAGCAATCACTAATATTATTTTTTGTGCTATAAAATATATTTGTGTCTAAATCTTTATTAGGCATAAAGAAACCCTCATAATCAAATTTGATTATGAGGGTTTTCTGTTTTTAGAGATGATTTAGATTTGGCTACGATTTGTAATTTAACGTGAACTAAGGATTAGAAATTAAGCAGCTTTATGTTGAACATTAGTTAATGAAGGATAATAAATAGCTGGTTTTTTATCTAAATATTGATAGGCAATTAATCCAGCAAATAAATGAGAAAAGGCATTAATAGG
>JAAEPD010000234.1 GCA_024222455.1 Aureispira sp. | reverse complement strand
TTTAAGTAGCCTTTTATAACTTCCCATTGGTCATCAGTAAGTGGTTCATGTTTGCTCTGCATATCTTTTTGTTTTGGTCAACTAAAGATACACTGATGACCTCTTTCTTCCTAATTTCGAAATCCTCAAACATCTTATAAGTTCTTGATAATTAAACTATTAGCGCTTTTTACTATGAAACAACTTAGCGTTAATTATCAATTACTTGCGAAAATTCAACGAACTATAGTTAGTATTTATTATAAGAGATATTTTTTTGTCTAGAGCATTTAAAACGATTTACATCGCTAGAACGCTTTTGGCTATGTTTTGTAGATCTGTTGCTTACCCGAGCACGCCACATCCTAAAACTGGAGCGCTTCATTTCTCTACGCATTAGAGCAATAACTGCTGATTCAGAGAGGCTAAACTGAAATTGTATGGCTCCAAAAGGTGTACGATCCTCCCAAGCCATTTCTATGATCCTGTCTATGTCTTCTAGGCTCAACTGCTCAAACTTCTTAAGTGTTTTTCCCATCTTTATTTTTATTGAATCTACAACGTTGACTACAATATTTAACTTCATCCCATACTTTTGCCCATCTTTTTCGCCATGCAAATGGACGGCTGCAAACAGGACATATTTTTTGAGGTAAATGCTGTTTTTTAATGTTTTTCATCCAAAATAGTTAATGATTGGATAAGTTGGTCAGGACGTGCATAGGCAAACCTGTCTAATAAAGCAGGGAGATGATAACTGTCTAGCCCACTGATAGTAACCGTTTCTGCCGCATTCAAATCTAGCAAACCCGTTTTATCTAATAAATTTTGGTTCAACCAAAGCTCTACAATCTTACCTAAGACTAAAATCGTATTATTGGCTTTGATATGATATTCTTCTAAGAATTTCATTCCAATTTGTATAGCACAACCTGCCACATAAGGAGCTTTAAAATTGGGACTATACCAAGGGACTAGATTTGTTTTTTCAAATTCAGAGACATTGCTTGGATATTTAGCAGAACTGAGGTGAGCCTCTTCTATAATATCTTTATGTACATGATTGATGGTATAATACTTAGTTGCCTTTATATTTTTATAGCTGTTTCTAGGAACTGTAGTTGGTCGGGTAACTAGCCCTAAAATAGGTGGATTAGACCCAAAATGTGTAACAGAGCTAAAAATAGCCATATTTTCAATCCCTTTGTCATCGACACTTCCTATGAGGTTGGCAGATTTGTAACCACTCAAGCTATTGATTAAATTAGCACGATATAGATGATGCATCTTTTCTAGGTCACTTGCTGATATTCTAAGGTTTTCCATAAAAGTATTGATAGTTTAAAATTTTCGTATTCCTGACATTCCTCCATCTATTTGATGAATCAGCCCTGTAATCCAGCTAGACTCGTCTGATAAAAGGAATTGAGCTAAGTTGGCAACATCTTCTGCCTGTCCAATGCGTTTCAAGGGGTGTCGTTGACTGGCGGCATCTAGTTGCTTTTCGTTGCGTAGTAATCGAGCTGCTAAGTCTGTTTGTGTAAGCGAAGGAGCAATTGCATTTACACGTATTTTAGGCGACCATTCTGCAGCTAAGGAGCGTGTCAGCCCTTCTACAGCGCCTTTGGCTGCTGCTATAGAAGCATGAAAGGGCATTCCTGTTTGGACAGCTACAGTACTAAACAAGACAACACTAGCCGCTTCTGTTTGCTGTAGATTGGATTGATATTTTTGTAATACTTTGATAGCAGAGAGCAGATTTATCTCTAAATCTTTAGAAAAATCCTTGTGCTTTAGACCTTTAAAAGGTTTTAGGTTGATACTACCTGGACAGTAAGCTAAAGCATCAATAGGCAGATCCAAATCAGGAAGATTGTCTTCTGATACATCTGTACTTATATAGGTATAATCTCCTTCAAAATCAGGTTTAGTTCTTGATAAAATAATAATTTGATCGTAAGTAGATGAATTGATCATTTTTTTTACGAGCGCAGCACCAATTCCTTTGCTACCGCCCACAATGAGTGCATTTTTTGACATGTTTTTTTAATTAAGCTAAAGAATGGCATTGAAACAAAATAAATAGACTAGTGTTGATAATTATTTTCTATCGTCTAACTAGAATTAGTGATGAGTAAAAAAAATAGGTTGAGGCTATGAGCCTCAACCTACTGATTATTGTATTAATACAAATAGTTACTTTTTAGCATGATACAATTCCATCAATCTACGCTTAAGAGTATAAACCGCTTTAGTCGCATTAACATTAGAAGCATTCACAAAAATAATTAAAGCCAAATCCTTTTCTTTATAAATACTAGTATGCGAATAAAAGGTACCTGCACTACCATCATGCAAACTAATGTTGACATCATCTTTTTTCATTCGGATCCAACCCATACCATAATTGTTTCGATCATAATGCATATACTTATAAGTTTCTGCTTTTAGGTGATTATCCTTACCCTGCACACCCTGTAAGTGTGCTTGCACAAACTTAGCAAAGTCACCAATAGAAATACTAATATCCCCAGCCGGAGCAATATATTTTTCCATACGATAGGTCCAGTTACCATCTAAAGGTCGAAGTATAGTATCTAAAGGATTAGCAGAAATATGGCCCATTGGCTGGTCTTGACTCAAATCTGTAGGCCAACCCACAATACAACGACTGTCCATAGGCGCAAAAACATCTTCCGAAATTGAGCTTTCCCATGTAGTGCCACTTACCTCCTCAAGCATAGTAGCAGCCATTGCATAACCTGCATTAGAATACTCATATCCCTCTTGGTTACCAACTTTAGCTGGATTGTGGCGCAATACCCATTTTGCAAAAGAACGACGTTGCTCTGTAGAAGTACCCTCAAAGGTAGGCACATCCAAAAAATCTCTAGCTCCTGTAAATTTAGGTATTCGGGCACGATGCGAAAGTAAATCTGCCAATGTAATATTATGATAGGTTTTAAGCGCATCTTCCTTCCATTTAGGAAATACATCAAAAAACTTGGTATCCCATTCTACCAAACCAGCTTCTACCATGCCTGCTGCCCAAAATGCTGTGACAGGCTTAGTGTTGGAGCCTAAATGAAAATAATCTGTGATTTCTACCTTTTGGTCACTGTGGATATTGCGAAGGCCACTAACCCCTGTTTTTACTATCTCTTCATTCCGAATAACAGCAGCAGCCATAGCTGGCATGCCATAATGGATTCGAACTGCATTCAATAATTTGTCAAAATCTTTAATTTTATCAATAGATTTTCTTGTAATATTTTTAGAGCTTTGGCAAGCGCCAAATAGGCTTACTATAAGGATTAGAAGGCTTAGTCGTTTTAGCATTATTAATGTTTTTGTATATAATGGGAACTAAAATACAGTTTTTTTATTGCCCACACAACCATATTGAGATTCCTTGCATCTTCTTAATTGTACACTCAAAGTAGGACTACTAAAGCTACCTATCCTCATTAAAAGGAAAGTGATAAAGCAAAACAATTAAGAATATTTATTAAAGATATAATATGCAACGATTCATCAGTTTTTTATTCATAATGACAGCAATGCTGTTTGCCTATCAAACCCAAGCAGGCGGGTTTATTATCGTAATGCCTGACAAGCATGCGAATCCGAATGGGAATGGTTCTAATCCATCTTTATTCCCATTAGAAACTAGATCGACGAAAGTGGATGCGGGCATCAATGGCCAAACAGCTACTACAACGATAGAACAAGTTTTTTATAATCCAGGAAATAGACAATTAGAGGGCTACTTTTTATTCCCAGTGCCCAAGGACGTTGTTATTTCTAAGTTCACAATGAATATTAATGGCAAGGAACATGAAGCAGAATTGCTAGATGCAACTAAAGCTCGTGAAATTTACGAAGCAATTGTACGCCGTTCTAAAGACCCTGCATTATTAGAATATTACGGAAAAGGAATGTTTAGAGTACGTATATTCCCAATTTTACCAAAATCTGAACAGCGCATAAAGCTAACTTACACCGAAACATTGCCTAAAGACAATGGGACAATAGAATATACATTTCCATTAAACACTAAAAAATATTCAGCTAAACCAATCAAGCAAATTAGTTTTAAGGTAACAGTAGAAGGCCAAGACAAACTAAAAACGGTTTACTGCCCAACACACGAAGTAGAAATCATCCGTAAAGGTGACAAAAATGCTACAGTTGGTTTTGAAGCAGCTAATGTGCAATCTGACCGTGATTTTAAATTGTATTATAATATGGATAATTCTAAAGTAGGAATGTCAATGTTGTCTTACAAAAATGCAAATGAAGATGGTTACTTCTTTATGAATCTAAGTCCTGGATTTGGGAACAAAGCAGACATAGTCAAGAAAGATATTGTGTTTGTAATGGATAAGTCAGGGAGTATGTCTGGCGAAAAAATGGAACAAGCACAAAAAGCCTTAAAGTTTTGTGTAAACAACCTTAATAAGGGTGACCGTTTCGAAATAGTACCATTCTCTACAGAAGCAAGTTCTTTATTTGGAGAGGTGAAAGAGTTTAATGATGCTAATAAAAAGAAAGCAACTGAGTTTATTGATGACCTTAGAGCAATAGGAGGTACCAATATAGAAGAAGCCTTAGAGTTGGCTTTAGCTGCACAAACAAAGAATAGTGATCGACCATTTTTTATAATCTTCATGACAGACGGTAAACCGACTATTGGAGAAACACAAGAAGATAAACTCTTGACTAGAGTAAAAGAACTCAACAAAGAAAATGTACGTGTATTTACCTTTGGTATTGGTACCGAACTGAATACACACTTATTGGATAAACTAACCGAAATGACTCAAGCGCATCGCACTTATGTATTGCCAGATGAGGATATCGAAGTTAAAGTATCTGATTTTTATACCAAAGCATCTTCACCTATTCTAACTGACTTAAAAGTAGAATTTGACAAGACTGTTCGTGTGTATGACATTTATGACAAAAAAATGCCTGACCTTTTCAAAGGTTCTACCATTAGTCTGATGGGACGTTATAAAGGTAGTGGGAAAGCTAAAGTAACATTAACTGGTAAGGTGAATGGCAAAACGGAAACTTTCACTTATACTGTAGATTTGCCTAAGCAAAAAGCTGAGCTAGAGTTTATTCCAAATCTATGGGCATCTAGAGCAGTAGGATATTTGTTAGATCAAATTCGTCTACATGGAGAAAATAAGGAGTTGGTAGAAGAGGTAACTCGTTTGGCTAAAAAACATGGAATCATAACACCATATACAAGTTTCTTGATCTTAGAGGATGAAGCTATTGCAGCACGTGATAACCGTGTAGAGGAACGAAATCAAATTTTGAGACCTCGTGCCTTGAATGCTCCAACTATCGCAGATGATATTGATTTTGATGAAGAAGTAGTTGTGCAGCGTGGAGCAGGAGAATCTAGAAAGAAAGAAAAAAGTGGCAAAAACAGTGTGCGCGCAAGTAAGGAGAATCAAGCAATGAACAAAGCGGACAATATTTCGGCTACTCGTCAAGGGATCAACCGTATGGCTTATAAAGACAAAGCAGGAACTGAACGAAATTTAGCAGAAGATATAGTCAACGTTCAAGGACGTGCAATGTACCAAAATAACAACGAGTGGGTGGATGCCACTTTATCAATAAATGAAGACAAAAAGCTGAAAACTAAACGTGTAGAGTTCAACTCTAAGGAGTACTTTAAGCTAATGGAAGAGGATAAGGAAGTAGTGGAGTTCTTGGCTTTAGGTAGAAATGTACGCTTTGTGTGGAACAACAATATTTATGAGATTTATGAGAAGTAATCTTAGTTGTAAATAATAATAGAACCATGACTAGAATAGTAGCTTTTATAACATTCTATATATTATTGATGGCAGCTTGCCAAAGGGTTCCAACAACAATAGAACGAACAACACCTTGTGAAGAATGTTTTGTTGTGCCTGTTTCTGGTGAATTAGAAGACCTTAATTTTGGCTTTTATTATGACCAAGAAACTAAAAAATGTGCTAGGATCGAATACTCATCTGGAGGAACAGGTGCTCCCTTTCTAACAATGGAAGATTGTATAGCTTGCTGTGCATCTAAGAAAAAAGAATAAAAAATAAACCAATAATTATTAGAATCTGCCTTTGTGGTGGAGGCAGATTTTAATGGTGTGTGACCAGAGTAGGTGGTGCTACTCTGGTTCTTTTTGTTTATATGCATTGCTTTATGTACTTTTGTGCTCAAATGAGAGCTAAAGTGCTTTAGATATAAGGCTATTAAAATAAGTTTGCTTGCAAACTCATCATCAATTCCTCATATCCTCAATTCCTCAGAAGGGAATATGTATGCTTAAAACTCTCAATTAAAAAAAAGAACTACAAATTTTAGAAAGCAACAACAGGAACGCACCATGTTAGGTATTAATAATGTATTTGTAAAATACGGAGATAGAACGGTTTTAAACAATATAACCTTTTCAATTTTTGATGGAGACAGAATTGGATTAGTAGGGAGAAATGGAGCAGGTAAATCAACTATGCTCAAGATCATTTCAGGAGCTATGTCTCCACATAGTGGTTCTGTAGCTTTCCCCAAAGGGGCAACTGTTGGTTTTTTGCATCAAGATATGAGTTTACCTAAAGGTAAAACCGTCATGGAAGAAACCTTAACAGCTCTTCAAGATGCACAAGAAACTCAAAAAGAAATAGATAAACTCAACGACGAGTTGATGGAGCGTACAGATTATGATAGTGAATCGTATATGGATTTGCTCAACCAATTAGATGAGCTTAACGAGCGTTTGAGAGTAATGGGTGGAGCAACCTTGGAAGTCGATGCTCAGAAAATATTAATGGGTTTAGGCTTCACCAGTAAAGATTTTAACCGCTTGACAGATGAGTTTAGTGGAGGCTGGCAAATGCGTATAGAACTGTCTAAAATGCTTTTGCAAAACCCTACTTATTTGCTGTTGGATGAGCCTACCAACCACTTGGATATAGAATCTATTATATGGTTAGAGGAGTTTTTGCAAACTTATGAAGGCAGTGTTATTGTAATTTCTCACGATAAGACTTTCTTAGATAATGTAACCAAGCGAACTATAGAAATAGAGTTGGGCAATGCTTATGATTATAAGGCAAACTATAGTAAATATTTAGCCTTGAGAGCAGAGCGTCAGTCTAAGATGAAAAGTGCTTATGAAAACCAACAAAAAGAAATAGCACATAAAGAACGTTTAATCGAGAAATTTAGAGCTAAAGCCAATAAAGCTAAAATGGCTCAATCGCTGATCAAGGAATTGGCTAGAATGGACAAAATAGAATTAGAGCATACCGATAGTTCTAAAATGAAGTTGAAATTCCCACCAGCACCTAGAGGTGGCGAGGTTGTGGCATCAGCTAAAAAGGTTTCTAAGCGTTATGGAGATTCTTTGATTTTGGATGAACTTGATTTTGAAATTATACGTGGAGAGCGAGTAGCCTTTGTGGGTAAAAATGGGGAGGGTAAATCAACCTTTTCTAAAATACTAATAGAGCAGCTACAGCACGAAGGGGAAGCTAAATTGGGTTATAATGTGCACTTAGGTTATTATGCACAAAACCAAGCAGAAACCTTAGATCAAAACTTAACAGTTTACGAAACAATCGAGCAGGTTTCGCCTCCTGAGATGCGTACTAAACTGCGTAGTATATTAGGTTCTTTCCTGTTTTCGGGAGAAGATATTGACAAGAAGGTCTTTGTGCTTTCTGGTGGAGAGCGAGCAAGATTAGCTCTAGCTTGTCTGCTTTTGAGACCCATCAACTTTTTGGTGCTGGATGAGCCGACCAATCACTTGGATATGACTTCCAAAAACGTACTTAAACAGGCTATTCTAGATTATGATGGTACACTGTTGGTTGTATCGCATGATCGTGATTTCTTAGTTGGTCTGACTGATAAAACTATTGAGTTCAATAACCGCAAGATCAAGCCTTATTTAGGAGATATCAAATACTTCTTAGAAAAACGCTCTTTCGATACCTTTAGAGAGGTAAGTTTGGGTAAAAAAGAAGAAAAAGAAGCTACCACTAGCAATAAACGTCCAAGAGATAAAGCCTACAACCAAGAGCTCAAAAAACTCAAGCGTGCGGTACAAAATGCAGAGCGTAGAGTAGGTAACCTAGAGGAGTCTATAGAAGGCTACGAAAAGAAAATGGCAGACACTTCCATCATGGGTACGCCACAATACGATGACATTCTCAAGAAATATAACCAATCTCAAATAGATTTGGAAGAGGCCATGACTAAATGGGAAGAGGCTGAAGCTGTTTTAACCAAATTTGAGAGTGAGTAAGCTGTATTACATATCAGAGCTAAACATAATAGCGAGGAGTTTCAAACTCCCTCGCTATTATTGTTTTATAACACCCACAACATAGAATTCTCCCTTTTAAGTAGCTATTCATAAGTTCTACGGTGTTTGAAATTGAGAGAATTTTTAGTCTAATCAACTTGTAATTTGAGCTGCATAGCCATAGCTACGTAGTGAAAATTCAAGGCAGAGTAGGCTAAAAAGAGTCTATTTGAAATACCGTACAACATTTGAATAACTACTTAAAGGGAGCTAGAGGGATTTTCTACAGTAGAATAGATTATATGCTTAATTCTTTCAACTCTACTATAAAAAAGTTATCTTGTAGATAACCCACTCACCTCACTAGTTCTATTTTAATATGAAGTGATTTAAAAACTAAATGTTAAGTTGAAATATTTTTTAAGAAAAATCATAGCAAAGACTAAATAGTGAGCTTGAATCCAATTTTGAGCAGAAGTTTCAAATCGAATCAACATAGACCGAAAAGCATCCACCCA
>JAAEPD010000233.1 GCA_024222455.1 Aureispira sp. | reverse complement strand
AGACATTAGATCTTAGACGATTAGAATTTAGACTACTATTACAGTATGTTTAGTAATTGTAAAAAGGATTAAATCCATTAATGCTTTTATAAATAAATACAGCTGTTTATTATTGGTAATTTAATCACCTCACCAAACCAACAAATAATCAGCTACTATCCATTTGAAGAAGCTTACTTAATTAATTGATTACTTTTTAAATAAAATTACAGCTAATCCTCAGTTCAAATTAGCACATTTTCAAATTAGTACATTTTCAAATTAACCTTATTTATGACTACACGGATCACTTCATTTGAACATTACCAACAAGAGTATAAAAATAGCGTAGATAATCCAGAAGCATTTTGGGCTGCACAAGCAGAGACTTTTAGCTGGCGCAAGAAATGGGATAAAGTATTGGATTGGGATTTCCGCAAACCAGATGTTAATTGGTTTGTTGGTGGCAAGCTCAATATTACAGAAAACTGTTTAGACCGCCATTTAGAAACTAGAGGTGATAAAGTTGCTTTGCTTTGGGAACCAAATGAGCCTAGCGATCCTGTAGTAAGCTATACTTACAAGGAGTTGCATGCTGCTGTTTGCCAATTTGCGAATGTACTAAAGGCCAATGGTATCCAAAAAGGTGATCGTGTTTGTTTTTATATGCCAATGGTTCCTCAGTTAGCTATAGCTGTATTGGCTTGTGCTCGTGTAGGTGCTATTCATTCGGTAGTGTTTGCAGGTTTTTCTGCTACAGCCTTAGCTGATCGTATCAAAGATGCCCAAGCTAAAATGGTCATCACTTCTGATGGTAATTATAGAGGTGTTAAAAAAATCCCTGTAAAAAAGGTAGTTGATGAAGCTCTAGCTCAAGGTTGTGATAGTATCGAAAATGTAATTGTCTACCAGCGTACCAACACTGAAGTAACTATGCAAGCTGGTCGTGACAAATGGTGGCATGACGAAATCGAAGGTAAAAGCACAGATTGCCCTGCAGAAGAGATGGATTCAGAAGATATGTTATTCATCTTATACACTTCAGGTTCTACTGGCAAGCCTAAAGGTGTGGTGCATACTTGTGGTGGTTATATGGTTTATACGGAATATTCTTTCAGAAATGTATTCCAATACGAAGAAGACGATGTTTACTGGTGTACAGCTGACATTGGCTGGATAACTGGTCACTCTTATATTGTATATGGACCGCTATTAGCAGGTGCTACAACTATTATGTTTGAAGGGGTACCAACTTATCCTGATGCTGGACGTTTCTGGCACATGTGTGAAAAACACAAAATTAATCAATTCTACACTGCTCCAACTGCTATTCGTGCCCTAATGGCCAAAGGTGATGAGCATGTAACTAAATACGATCTTTCTAGCCTAAAAACATTAGGTTCTGTAGGTGAACCGATCAACGAAGAGGCTTGGTTGTGGTACAACAAAGTAGTGGGTAAAGAAAAATGCCCTATTGTAGATACTTGGTGGCAAACCGAAACGGGAGGTATTATGATCTCACCAATTCCAGGTTATACGCCATTACAACCTTGTTATGCAACCTTGCCATTACCAGGTATTCAACCTTGTTTAATGACAGCAGAAGGACAAGAAATCCAAACTAATGAGGCAGAAGGTTTACTTTGTGTCAAATTCCCTTGGCCATCTATGATTCGCACTACTTATGGTGATCATGAGCGTTGTCGTCAAGTATATTTCTCTGCATTCGATAATATGTATTTCACAGGTGATGGTGCTCGTAGAGATAAGGATGGAATGTACCGTATTATTGGTCGTGTAGATGATGTTATCAATGTATCTGGACACCGTATGGGAACTGCTGAAGTTGAAAATGCGATCAATGAACATAGCAATATTGTAGAATCTGCTGTGGTAGGTTACCCTCACGATATTAAAGGACAAGGCATTTATGCTTATGTTATTCCAAATCATCCAATTGCTGATGAAGCTGCCTTCCGCAAAGAGGTTTTGGATGTAGTAACCAGAGAAATTGGCCCTATTGCTAAACCTGATCAAATTCAGATAGTAGAAGGTTTGCCTAAAACACGCTCAGGTAAAATTATGCGTCGTATTCTTAGAAAAATTGCAAGTGGAGATACCTCTAATCTTGGAGACACCTCTACTCTACTCAATCCAGAAATAGTAGAATCTGTTAAAGCTGGTGCTTTAAAATAATTTAAAATTTGCTTATTTATATAGTGTGCTGATGTGCTAATTTTATTAGTTTGTCAGCACATTTTTTATGCTTATAATATCATGAAACTAATCCTGCTAATTATTTTTAGTTTAGTGTTATCCCTTTTGGCCTGTAAATCACCAATTAATCAACACAATAATGATTCAACACAAAAACTATTAACTGAAATAAAAGGGAATTGGATATTGGCCAGTTATGTAGATTCTATTTATGAGCATAAATCAATTCTATCTCAATCCTTGACCAACAATTTAATCTGGACAAGTATATTTTTGGAAATACAAGATTCTACACTCTTATTATCAGGCAGTCTCCATAAAAACATTTCTTCTGAAAAAATTAATCCCCATGCAGATAGCATATTCTATTTAGATAGAGATGATTTTTATCCTTTTGGAAAAAAATATTTACTTTCTTATGATTCAGCTAAAAAGAATTTAATTTTCACAGGAATAGACAATCAAGATTATATTTTCAGACGATTTGACGAAGTAGAGCAACAACTATTGACAAAAAAAGATGGTGTCTACGATGCTAGCTATACAATCCTCCTACAAAAAAAAATAATTGCAGGTGAATATACTATAGAAGGAGAACCAGAATCTATTGTTATATTTCACCCTGATGGCAACCTAGAAGGTTTTTATGATTTTGATCATTATTCCATTGACAATTGCTTTAGTACAGCTCATTGGCTACCTAATGATTTAATTTACTTTTTAGAGGAAGAGGAAGAAGAATCAAAAGTATGGATTTGGGAATACACAAATCCTGAAAAAACTCGCTTGAAATTACAGAACACTGTGGGTTTAAAATCGCAGATGAAAGCTGGTGATGAAATTATCTATCTTGTACGCAAAAATTAATTATTAGCCTATTCTAAATATCAACACATTACACGTATGTGGTATCCTATAAAAACCTACTCCATTGTTCGTTGGCTATTTTCTAAATATACTTGGTTAGGTCCTAAAAAAAAGGAACCAACTATTTATCTAACTTTTGATGATGGCCCCAAACCTAAAATCACCAATTGGGTGCTAGAACAATTGGCCAACTACGATGCAAAAGCTACCTTTTTTTGTGTTGGTGCTAATGTAGAAAAGTATCCAGATATTTACCAACAAGTGCTTGCACAAGGGCATAAAGTAGGCAACCACACCTTTAATCATATGAATGGGTGGAAACATTCTAACACTAAGTATATTGATAATGTAGAACAGTGTGCTGAGTTTGTAGACTCCAAACTTTTTCGTCCACCTTATGGCAAAATTCGAAAAAAACAGGCTAAGGTATTGTTAGAAGAGGGGTATGATATTATCATGTGGGATATTATAGCTGGAGATTTTGATCCAAGTATTTCGGGAGAAAAATGTTTGCAAAATATACTAAAACATTGCCAAGATAGTTCTATAATTGTGCTGCACGATAGCACCAAAGCTTGGCCTAGATTAGAATACGTATTGCCTAGGTTTTTGGACTATTGTGTAGAGCAAGGATATAGTTTTTCAACGTTATAAATTTCACATGAAGCAAAGAATTGCACACATTGCCCTAGTCGTAGCTGATTATGATGAGGCTATTGAGTTTTATACTAAAAAATTGAATTTCCGTCTAATTGAGGATACTAAAATCTCAGAAGATAAGCGTTGGGTAATGATAGCTCCACAAGGAGCTACAGAATGCTGCTTACTATTAGCAAAAGCGTCTAATTCAAAACAAGAAGCAAGTATAGGCAACCAAACAGGTGGGCGTGTAGGTTTCTTTTTGTTTACCGATGATTTTTGGAGAGACTATAATAACATGTTAGAACAAGAAATCAACTTTGTAAGGCCCCCTAAAGATGAAGCACATGGCACTGTTGCCGTTTTTGAAGATCTTTATGGGAATTTATGGGACTTGATAGAACCTAGCCCTAAAAATAGCGCTTTTTCAATTTAAAGGAAGTTCATTCGTTGCAAAAACATACCTATTGGTTAAGCCAAATGACCGATTCAACAATTGGCACATTTATTTCATAAGGCGAATTGTATCTTTGTCACAAAGTAAACAAATAACCTATTTTTTATTATATGCAGAAAGTAAGTATCCTTATAGTATTAACAATTGGTGTATTAATCGGCCTATCAAGTTTTGGCTATTGGAACTCTACCCAAGCTAGCGACTTGGCCTATCAGTATATTCAAAATGCTAATTTTGATTTATATGCACACCGAGCTATAGTGGCTCCAGATGTTCAGTTGAGTATAGATGAACAGATTGGTCGAGTAGATGAGCATTTTAATGATGGTCAAAAATTAGAAGCATTAGCTCTATATCAAGATATATTAAAACAAGACCCTGGCAATACAGAGATTCTACTGAGAATGGGTGTCATACATTTGCAACAAGAACAACCTAGCGAAGCTCAAGATTATTTATTGCAAGCAGCCGAAAATAAAATATCTGTATTCTACCTAGATGCTCAATGGTACTTGGCATTGATCGCTATTCAAAATGAAGCATCTGCCAAAGCCAAACAACTACTACAACCTATAGTTGACCAACGTGGCAATCATTATAAAGATGCAGAATTACTACTTACTAAACTCCATTAAACAGTTTCCTATTTTTTTGTATTTTTGTTGCAAAAATAGGAATGCAGACGGAGATACAATTCATAACAATTCATAACAAACAATTACGTGTAAAACGTGTTTGGCAAGAAAGTGGGCAAAACAAGCCTACTTTGGTCTTTTTGCACGAAGGATTAGGTTCCTTAGAGATGTGGCGAGACTTCCCAGATAAGCTGATTGCAGCTATGGGCTTAAATGCAATAATCTATGAGCGTCAAGGATATGGACAATCCGACCCTTTAGAACTTCCTCGTCCTGTCAATTATTTAGAAATAGAAGCTCAAGAATGGCTTCCTCCTTTATTAGAAAAACTGGAGATTAAAAATCCTATATTGGTAGGCCACAGCGATGGTGGCTCTATAGCCCTAGTTTATGCTGCATTACACCCAATCACAGCAGTAATCGCTATGGCTGCACATGTTTATGTAGAACCCGTAACTATAGAAGGTATTAAAAAAGTAGTTGCTCAATACGATCCTAATGTAATGGGCAAAAAACTTGAAAAATATCATGGTAGCAAAACAGCAGATACCTTTAGTGCTTGGGCAGACACTTGGCTACGTCCTGACTTTTTGGATTGGAATATAGAATCCTTTCTACCTCAAATAACAGCTCCTGCACTTATCATTCAGGGGAAAGATGATGAATATGCAAGCCCTGCTCATGTAGATAGCATTCTAGATGGTATTGGCCAACATGCAACAGCTCTGATGGTAGACAACTGTGGCCATAGTCCTCATTTGCAAGCAAAAGAACAAGTCTTGAATAGTATAATTAGTTTTATACAAAAAATATAAGCCTACTCAGTGAACAATTTTAGTAAAAAGCTCTTTTAAGATAGTAAAGCTTTTAACAAAAATAGACTTCTTAGCTCATGTTGGAACTTACAGGGATCATCGTATTAGGGATTTTCGCTCAATGGTTAGCATGGAGAATGCGTATTCCTGCTATTCTACCATTAATTCTAATAGGTTTATTTGTTGGACCTATTTCCGAAATTTTGTGGGGAGCTAAATTGATAGAGCCTGCTTTGGAGTACCAAATGATCAACGGACATGTAGCTGTAGATGCATATGGACATCCGCTCACCAATGGAGGCCTATTCTCCAGCCATATTATGTTTCATTTTGTCTCTTTGTCCATTGGAGTTATTCTATTTGAAGGGGGGCTCACCCTAAAATTAAAAGAGCTAAAGGGGATTGGCCCAGCCATCATGAAACTCATAACCTTAGGTTCTTTAGTTACTTTTGTTGGTGCAGGATTAGCCGCTATGTATATCATAGACCTTTCTTACCAAATTGCCTTCCTTTTTGGTGGTTTAATTATTGTGACAGGACCTACTGTTATCGCCCCTATCTTACGGAATGTTCCACTCTCTAAAAACATAGCAACAGTACTAAAATGGGAAGGTATATTGATCGATCCTATTGGTGCCTTAGTGGCAGTATTGGTCTTCAATTTTATCATATCGGGTGAATCGGGAGGAGCATTTACGCTAACTGCTATGCGAGAGTTTACAGAAATTATCTGTGTAGGATTTACTTTTGGGTTGGGAACAGCTTTAGGTTTTTATCAGCTGCTCAAACGAGATAGAATCCCTCATTACTTACTCAATGTAGTATCTTTAGCAATGGTTTTAGGAGCCTTTGCACTGTCTGATATTATGGTTCAAGAATCAGGATTATTGACAGTAGTTGTGATGGGAATGGTTCTGGCCAATATGAAGGTGCCTCATTTCAAAGACCTTCTGTATTTCAAGGAGTCACTCACCATTTTATTAATATCTATTCTATTCATTTTACTATCTGCCAATATTAATGCAGAACAACTAGAACAGATAATGGAACCTAAGTTTTTTGGGCTCTTAACTATCATTATTTTAGTCTTACGTCCATTAGCAGTATTCCTAAGTACTTACAAAAGTGAAATCAATTTTAAGGAGAAACTCTTTATCTCTTGGGTAGGCCCTAGAGGTATTGTAGCGGCTGGTATTGCATCCTTATTTGGATTAAAACTAGTGGAAAAAGGTGTACCTAATGCAGAATTAATTACCCCAATGGTTTTTCTGGTGGTGCTCGGAACAGTCTTGCTCAATGCAACTACTGCTCGTTTTATGGCTAAAATACTAAATGTTACACTCCAAACTTCAGATGGGGTACTTATAATAGGTGCCAATGCTGGTGCCCAACTGATTGGTAAATATTTGCATGATAATGGTCGACATGTTGTCTTGATTGACCGTTCTGAAGACTTAGTTGAAGAGACTAGAGAACTAGGTTTAGAGGTAATTGAAGATGATATTTTTAATGAAGACTTAGATGATCGCTTCGAGCTTTTGGATGTAGGTTATTTATTAGCCTTGACTTCTAGTGCTGGTGTCAATAAGTTTGCTTGCCAACACTTTCATGCAGACTTTGGGGAAAATGGTACATTCCGACTCAGAACAAGTCAAGAAATCCAAAACAACCAACCACTCAACGATTATATTGCTTTTGATGGTAAAACTGATTATATCAATTTGCTAGAAACAGCAAGAGATTTCCCTCAAATACATGAGTTAGAATTAAAATCTTTTGAACATTTCAAAGAACTTTGTTCAAAAGCCTGCCGAAATACCATACCTTTATTTATCAAGAAAAACAATCATCTATACTTTATACAAGCTAATGAAGCTAATGATTTAACCTTTGGAAAAGGAGATACCCTAATCTATTTAGGCAAAGAATTAGAAGACACTTTTGTAGCTCTCGTAGAAGACTAAAATAAGTTATGCCATACAAGCTATTCGTATTAGGAATACTATTGTGTATTTGCTGGAGTTGCGAAAATGCAGCAATCTCGGAGGTTGCCCCTAAAAAAGAAAAGAGTTTGGTTAGTCCTTCTTTGATTAATGCAACTACAAGTGGCTTAGATAGCATGGCTTACAAAATATGGTGGGCGAGCCTCCCAAAACTGCCCAAAACAGAACACTTCTTTCTAGACATCCTAACAGATGCTTCTTGGCAAGCCTGTCAAAAAATAAGGAAACGTTTATTTGGAACTGTCTTAGCTAAAATACCAGCAGAAAAAAGTAATCGAGCTGCTCTAAAGTATTTGGATTTATCCTATCAAAACATTCGCTACCTGCCCAATGATATGGCAGACCTCAGCAACCTCAAACACCTTGTTCTTAAAAATAATAGCCTACGTGATATCAATGCTTGTTTAAGACATTGTAGCCAACTAAAAACATTGGATGTATCTACCAATAACTGGACAGAAGTCCCTAGCAATTTGATTTATCTGACACAGCTTAGAGACCTAAAATTAGTAGATAACAAATTAGAATCGTTACCCTCTTTTTTGCAAAATCTTAAAAGTTTAAAAACACTTGATATTAGCAATGTACACCCTGCTATGGCTCAAGGCAACAATCTATTTAAGGAAGTACCGCAGGTTATTGGTCAAATGCCTTGGCTCGAAAAACTTTTGATGGAATATCTGCCTATCCGAAGGTTTCCGGGCAATATGGTGCGCATGAAAAACCTCCAAGTCTTGAGCCTAAAAGGCTGTAGAGGTATAGATTGGCGGCAAGCATTTGAAATAATGGCGCGTATGCCTAATCTCCAAGTCTTGGATATTTCGTTTATAGGTTTGCACTCTCTCCCCTACAATGTATCCAAACTTAAAAACCTAAAAGTATTGGTTTGGACAGCTGAGAACAATCGAAATGCCTATTTCATCGATCAACTAAAAGAAGTTCTTCCTAACACCAAAATCTACCATAACCCACTTAAAGAAGCTATCCCTTTCATTCGAGGCAACTCTGTCAAAACCTTGGTTGGAGCCGGTAAATAACCTTTTCTAATGAATTTCAACAACTAATGCTTGAGCAACAAAAAGAAAATATTTATTCACTTATAGAAACATGGGATAAAACTAATATCACTTTAGCTCTACAAATGGCTAAAGCAAACAGGAAGTTATGGAAGGCAGTGAAAGCGCGCTATAGACCTTTGTTAAGATTATTGGGTAAAGGTTCTACACTCTATGATTTAGGAAATCCAAAACAGTCAATTGATCGCAAATCAAGAAAACCATTAAATTATGATGCTAATTTAGTTCCTGTTTTTAATAAATTGCCTTGGACTACTCTCTCCTTAAATTTCGATGCAGATTTACCTTGGTGGGCAACTGAAATAACCAGAATCCAAACGTTAGTTATAAAAAATGGATTAACACTCAAAGACTCTACATCTGCTTGGTGGACTAAATTAACAGCATTAACTCAATTGTATTTAGAATACACCAATTACATACCTTCTTCTATAGGAGATTGTACTTCCCTAAAGATACTTGATATTATAAAAAGTCGATCAATATCTTTACCTAAAAGCATTGGTCAATGTGTTTTGCTAGAAGGTATTTATGTAGAAAACTGTGATTTTTTGGAGATACCTAGTAGCATCAACCAATGTGCAGCTTTAGAATTTATTAACTCAAGTTACGCATAGATTTAGTAAAAGTAAGGTAGAAAGTTTAACTTTATGAGATGCAAGATAAATTAGACTTATACACAGATTATTTATTAACAACCGTTCATCAAGCAACAGCAACTGACTTGTCTCGACTCGTAGACGGTGCTATTTCACATGATGGAATAACAAGGCTCCTGAATGAAATTGAGTTTACTGCAAAAGACTTATGGAAGTCTATAAAGAAACTAGTTAGAGAACATGAAACAGAAGACGGCTGCTTGATTTTTGATGACAGCATTATAGAAAAAAGATACACAGATGAAAGTGCATTAATCTGTTGGCATTATGACCACTGT
>JAAEPD010000232.1 GCA_024222455.1 Aureispira sp. | reverse complement strand
ATTTCCAACCTTAAAAAAATCTATACCACCAGCACATTTTGAAGCTTTATACCACATAGTTATTCAAGAAATAAAAGATAAAGCAGAAGAATACTTACTCCCCATTTTTGAGAAACTAGAGGAATGGGCTACTGCGGTAGGAGAAGGGCTAATAGCGTTTTCTGGAGAAGTAGCTAATGTAGCCAAAGATTATTATGATGCTCATGTGGATGAGGTTGTGGCAGCATATCAAACACTTGAACAAGGTGCTGATAAAATTGCATATGGGCTTAATGAGGTTTATAAGTTAAAGGAAGAGGTTATTGCGAGTACACTAAAAAAGTTAGATTATCCAATAGACCAGATTGGTAAAGGCCTTGGAAAAGGTTTAGGTGCTTCTAAAAAAATAATTGGAAAATCATTGCAGGAGGCAGAATTTGCTATTGAAGAGACAGGGGAATTCATGAAGGATGCTTATAATTTAGCTGCTCCCGAACTAGGAAAGACACTTGTAGATGCTGGGTATAAAGCAGAACAAGTACAAGGCTATTTTAAAGGACTTGGAGGTGAGTTTGTGGATGTATTAGATGATCTAGGAGATGGAATATTAGATGTAGGAGGAACGGTTATTAAAGGTTATGTAAGTAAATTTTGTATAGAGATAAAGCCGTAATTTTTTGATGAGACAAGGTAGATGTTCTGCCTAATAGCCTTAGCTATTAAGGTAGGTTGTCTAACGAAGGGCTAAATAAAAAAGAACAATTTATCATCTACTATAATTACTTACATAACCTTTATT
>JAAEPD010000231.1 GCA_024222455.1 Aureispira sp. | reverse complement strand
TTAGAGCTAGAGCAATCACATCAAAATAAATTTTGAGATATTACTCAAATGTTGAAGGTTAAATGTATGAATGTTGAATAAAAAGAAGAAACATTAATATTATTAAAATCTAAAAAAAATAATAGTTGTGAAAAATAATTCAGAATTAAGCATTCAAGAAATAAACATTTACTCTGTTTATTTCTTGGTCAAGACTTCAAAGTCCTGTTCTAATTTATAGCCCTCGTTATCTACTAAAACTAATTTATGTACACCTGGTTTAGGATTGAGTTCCATATGATGAAATTCGGAGGTACTACCTAAAAAACTATCATCAATATGCCAATAGATTTTAGCTTTGGGTTTTCGGTGAGTTACTTTGAATACCGTTCTGCTCGCTTGACCGTCATAATCTATAGGGATGTATATTCGAGTTCTGTTTTTAGGATAAATAAATTCCATAGGTTCTTCTTCTTGCTGATTTCGACAGTCTACTCTAAATGGAGGTAAGGGAATATAAGACGGATTTTTAGCTTTGTAATAATGTTCTTCTAAAGGAGGTAAGGTGAACCATGATATATGCTGCATATTGTGCGTTGCTTCACAGTCTGCATGTACTTGATGCAAACCCAAGCTGTCTAAATGAACTAATTTGTGATAAGGACAAGTTTGTGTTTGAAAACTATTGTTAGGGACTAACATCATTTCTTTCTGTTCGCAAAATCGAGAGGCTCTAAATCCACTTTTGGCGCAAGTCTCTATAGGCTGAAGCTCTTTATTAGATAAGTGAAACCAACGATCAGATTGTACCAAGTCGAACAAATCAAATAGGAAAGGAGCAGCAGCTTGGACACCTACCAATTCTGGGCGTCCAGTACCATCTGCATTGCCCACCCAAACCCCAATAGCATAGTCTGGTGTAATTCCTACAGCCCAAGCATCTCTAAATCCAAAGCTAGTACCTGTTTTCCATGCAATGGGACGAGCAGAACTGAAATATTGCCAAGCACCCTGTGAAGATGGACGTTCTAGCTTTTTCATTGTCTCAAAAGTATTGTATATACTCCAAGTATTAATGTTTAGAGTAGAAGGATGATTACTTTTAGTAGAATCTGTATAATAGCTGTATTGGAGAGGCTCCCAAGAAGACGTTGTTTTTTGATTAGTGCTCTGTTCTTGTAGCTGTTGTGCCATATTTACGTATAGACTAAGTAAGTCCCATAAGGTTATTTCTGCACCTCCTAATATCAGTGAGAGGCCATAGTGTCTTGCAGGTTTGTGTAGGGTAGTCAAACCTAGTTTTTGTAGTTGAAAATAGAATTTTTCTAGCCCATAAGTTTCCAGCATTCTTACAAAAGGGATATTTAATGATCGAATGAGTGCTTTATCTGCAGCAACTATCCCATCATAATTTTCGTAATAATTAGTTGGTCGATATCCATTGTTATACATCGGGATATCTGATATCAAACTGCTAGGAAGTATAGCTCCTTCGTTGAGCATAAGGGCATACAGGATTGGTTTTAGAATACTTCCTGTACTTCTAGGAGCTTGAACTATATCGACTTGGTGTCCATGAGTTTTTGTAGCTTCAGGGAGGGGAGTACTGTTTCCTATGTATGCTAAAACTTGTCCTGTAGGAACATGGGTAATGACTGCTGCTAAATTGTGGATTTCGTTGGTGGATAAATCTTTAGTTTGTCGAGCTGCTATTTGGTTAGCCCTAATCTGTAGCTCTTTCTGAATGCTTGATCTATATTGAACTGTAGGGGATTTATTGAAATCTTTTTTGTAAATATGCTCCAATAAGTGTGGGGCTAATCTTGGCAAGGGAAGTGGTTCTTCAGGAAGCGGTTCTTCTTGGGCTAATTCACAAGTAAGCGAATCTATAAAATTGCGTTGAAGTAGGGTGTTGAGTAACCGATCTCGCTTTTTTTTGAGTGTAGATCTATTTCTGCCAGGATGTACAAGCCCTGGACTGTTGGGTAGTACTGCTAAGGTGGCTGCTTCTCCCCAAGAGAGGAGATCTGAGCGTTTGCCGTAGTAGCGCCAAGCAGCAGCATCTAAACCCACTACATTTCCTCCAAATGGTGCATGGGAGGCATATAATTCTAGAATTTCTTTTTTGGAGTAGCTCCATTCTAGGCGTGTTGCTAATATTACTTCTATAAATTTTTGCCAAAAACTACGACCTGTACGTTTGCGAGCCATACGCATGACTTGCATAGTTAGTGTACTTCCTCCACTTTTGATTTTTTTTGCTTGAAAATTATCTCTTATGGCTCTTCCTATTCCTCTTGGGTCAACCCCCCAATGTGAATAAAAGCGTCGATCTTCAAACTCTGTTATGGCTACTTCAAACTTGTAAGGGACACTGTCTATAGGAGGGAATCGCCATTGACCATCTTTTGCGATTTTAGCACCCAAAAGCTCTCCATTTCTATCTAGTAGAACCATACTATAGGGGGAGTTGAAGAGCTGTTTAGGCAAACACCACCAATAGAGTATAAGTAGTATTATAACTAGAAAAAAGTACTGTTTTTTATATTTTCTAACTTTTAGGAATGACATAGAGTTGAAGCTGTTTTATACCCAAATATAATATACTAATTGGATAGCTTAATGAAAAAAGCATTTTGCTTTTGCCCGTCTATTAAATATAGTATATTTGCAAATGTAAAATCGACCTGAAAACCTAAAATAATTAATCAGCATGAAATTTAGAATCGGATTGTTTTTTGTCGCTACTTCTTTTATCTTATTTTGGTTCACGGCTTGCCAAACAGGTAAAAGTGTTGCAGTAGCGACTAGTGTCAGTACAGATGTTTTTAGTGAAGATTATTATGTTAATAATGCTGCAAATAACCTAGAACGATTAAAGTTACTTCTGACTGGACTTTATGTTCAGAGAAATGAAGACACTAAAAAAGGGACTATGGTAACATGGACTATGAGAGATGGTGCAGATAGCATTCTTTTGTATGCAATGCCTGTAGGCGACCCATTGAAAGATGGGCATTGGCTTTATGTTCATCAGTTCATATCTAATTCACCAGATGATCCTGTTTATTCTGCATTTCAAGAGTTTAAACAAAAAAGCCGAGATTCTATAGAAACTATTATGTATGAAAATCCTCTAAAAGTATCTTTTGAAGATCTAAAAGCTAAAGGGAAGGACTGTTTTAGGGAGCTTGTTTTTGATGAATTGAAGGAAAATGGAGAGCATGTAACTTATATAAAAGAAAGTAGAGCTTCTTTTGAGGGGTATTCAAAGATTTATAAAAATCCTAGAGCAGATGCGAATGATTATCGTAAGGATGAATACCATGCTAAGGCAGATCAGTTTAATTTCCGCTCATCTTTTTATGGAGACATAGAGGGGGAAGATTTTATAGGAGAAAATCCAATAATTTCTCATTTGATTCGCCTAGATCCTGAAAAACATGAATTATTTGCCAAACGAAAGAAGAAGTAGGTTGACGTTTTAGTCAGTACCTTTATTACATATTATATTTTGAGTTTAATTGGGTTCCAAGAGTTATAATGTCATTGGATCGTTTTAGAGTTGTTATCCAACTTTCAGGAATATCTGATAGTCCATAAGATAATGCAGCCAAACCTCCAGTTATGGCAGCAGTTGTATCAGTGTCACCGCCTAAATTTACTGCTTTAAGGACTGCTTCTTTATAGCTAGAGGAATTGAGCCAACACCAAAGGCTAGCTTCTAAAGCATGGATAACATACCCAGAGCTATAGATTTCTTTTTCAGGTCTTCTATCAATCATACCATTCAAAATATCTTTGAATAATAGGATTTCTTGCTCTTCATAGCTATTGCTAGGTTCATATTCTAAAACTTCTCCTAAACCTTCTGCTAAAGCATTCTTTTTTGATTTCCCTTGGAGCAATTGAATTATAATTTCAATATAAATAAAACAACTAAAGACTGATCTAAAGTGAGCATGGGTTATTGAAGAAATTTCTTTGACTAAGGGGAAATGTGTAGAGTAGGGTTGGTTCTTTAATAAAAATGCAAGAGGTAGTATTCGCATTAAAGAGCCATTACCATTTTGAAATTCTCCAGTAGCTCCAGAGTTTAATGGTGAAATGTCTTGAGTTAACCGATCTATAGAACTTCCTGTAGCTTCTCCTACATCAAAAGTAATTCCTGTAGCTGTCCAATAGTCATGGTGGTACCATGCTATGAATTTTTGACAGAGTTTGCCAATGTCATAACCTTCGCATAAGTTTTCAGCTAGACAGAAGGTTAGTGAACTGTCATCAGACCAAGTTCCTGGAGGTTGATGATGAGTGCCAAAACCTGTCATATTGTGGATAGGCTCTTTTTTTAGAATACCTCTACCCACAAATTCTACAGGAACTCCTAATGCGTCTCCAATAGCAATACCTAATAAGGCATCTGTTGCCTGATTGTAAAGAAAGTTCATAGTTACTGTGATTGTTTAGAACTAATTAACTACAACACCTGTCTGAATGTTCCACAAATCAGCATAAATACCTTTTTGATAAAGTAAGTCTTTGTGAGAACCTTGCTCTGCAATTTGACCTTCTTTGAGTACTAATATTGTATTCGCATGACGAAGTGTTGAGAGCCTGTGAGCAATAATCAGTGCGGTACGGCCTTCTGTCAATTGGTTTAAGTTTTCTTGTATAGCTCGTTCAGTTTCAGTGTCTACTGCACTAGTAGCTTCATCCAAAATAAGAATTGGAGCATTTTTGAGTATAGCACGAGCTATGCTCAAGCGTTGACGCTGTCCACCAGAAAGTTTGATTCCTCGTTCACCTACAAGTGTATTGTATCCATCAGGCAAGGAAATGATAAAATCATGGAGTTGAGCTTCCTTGGCAGCAGCTACAATATCGTCATGTGTTGAGTTTTCGGCACCGTAAGCTATGTTTTCTTCGATGCTTCCGTGAAAAAGATAAACATCTTGACTAACTACAGCAATATTGCGTCGAAGGTTAGTTAAATCGAATTGTCTAATATCTTGTCCATCTATTTTGATCCCTCCACTTGTGACATCATAGAGTCGCAAAAGGAGCTTGATTAAGGTGGTCTTTCCTGCACCTGTAGTACCTGCTATACCTATGGTCTGTCCTGCTGGAAGATCAAATGAAATACCTTTGAGTATGGGCATTCTTTTGTCATAATAAAACTCTATATCTTGGATAGAAACATCACCTTTGATATTGTTTGATTTTATAGGTTGGTCAACTAAAGGTAGTTGATTCGGACTATCCATCAGACCAAAAATACGACTAGAAGAGGCTCTAGCTCGTTCAAATTCGTCGACGACTTGCCCCAAGCGAGTGATTGGCCACAATATACGCTGTATCATCATCGCAAAAAAGGTTAAAGCACCTGCCGTAAAACCTTCTTGCCCTGTTATGGCCCAATAAATGCCTATGCCCATACCTACTGCAAAACCTAAGGCAATAAACATTCTAATCAATGGAATATAGGCTGCATTCCATCGGATAGCTTGATAGTTTGCAGCCATATATGCTTCAGATTCTTTGGCTACTCGTTGTGCTTCATAGGTCTCAGCAGTAAAACTTTTGATGACCATTATACCCGAAATGTTGTTCTCTAGACGACTGTTGAGGTGGCCAATTGTTTCTCTTATTTTTTGGTAAAAAGGGCCTATCTTTTTCTGATAAAAGAAGCTGCCTATAAGTATCAATGGAATAGGGAAAAGACTGATTAGGGTGAGTTTCCAAGACATCATTCCCATTGTGAATGCTGCAAAGCAATATAGGGTAGCTAGTTGGATAACTTGATTGAATGTACTGCTCAAAAAGCGTTCTAGATTGTTGACATCGTTGTTTAGCACAGACATAATATTACCTGTACGTTGCTGCTCGAAATAGGCAATTTCTCTTTTTTGTAAATGCTTGTAGGCATCCAAACGCAAATCGTGCTGTACTTTTTGTGCTAGAGTGAGAAAACCATAGGAAAACATCCATTCAAAAAGACTTTCTAGAGCAAAAATGATTAAGATAAAGGCTGCAAAAAACAAGGCAATGCTGCTGGTTGTAGAAATACCTAATGTGCCTGAAATCCAAGCAGGAGTATTATTGCTGACAGCATCTATAGCCCAACCAATAATGAGTGGTGGCATAAGATCTAGTATCTTATTAATAATGCTAGAACTTACGGAAAAATAAAAATGCCCTTTGTGAGGACGCATGTATTTAAAAAGTCGTTTGATTGGCTGTTTGGCTGTGTGCATAGTGGTAGGGCAAACGCATCTAAATGCTTATTGCCAATTTTTAATGAAAAAATGCTTAATGTTGAATGAATATAAGGCTAAAATAAAGTCAATTTAGAGCATTAAAGGTCATGTAATCTAGTTTGCTAGTCTGTATCTATTCTATAATCTGGGTTGGTAATCCGTCAATGCTCGATTGATTTTTATCTTCCCAATATTGTTCTATACGTTCTTTTCCTTGTTTTTCTGCCCAAGACTTTAATTGTGTACGCTCTTCTTTATAATCCATAAAGGGGACTGCATAACCACAAGAAGTTTGGACAGAATCTATATCCATCTGTATGATTTGACGGCTGCCAGCTAATGTAGGGAAAAATTGAATATATTCTTGATATTCTACATCTCTTGGATGGTATATTTTAGCTTTCCCGTACAAACGCAAAATGAGTGGCTTGCCCTCAAAAGCACAAAACATAATTGTCATGCGATTGTTCAGAAGTAGGTGGGCTGCTGTTTCATTTCCACTGCCTGTTAGGTTAAGCCAAATAATTGATTTGGAATTGACTACTCGAAAAGAATCCATTCCCTTAGGAGATAGATTTATTCGACTGTCTGCTGTAGCTGTGCTTACAAAAAAGATCTTTTGCTCACGAATAAAGTCAGCTAATGTGCTGCTGATCTCATCAAAGAATTTAGCCATAAAGTTTATTGTATAAATGAGGTTTTATAAAGAAAGGTTGATTCCTATAACTGCTCCAAACTGAGGGCGTTCTCCAATTTGGTAATTCATAACAGCATCTACTCGCATAAAACGGAAGAGACCGAATCCAATTCTGTCTAGTCCCAAGGTAAATTCCATATACTCCTTGTTTTCGGGAGTGTATAGAAAATGGAAGCCTGTGACAAACTCAAACCCTAGGTGTTTTAATAGTGGGATTTTATTCCAAATATAGCCATTGAAATCATGTTCTACATGCAAGCTAGCAAACCACTGGTTGGTACTCCATTGATAATAAGGCAAGAGCTGAAAGGTGCGTAAATAGGCATCTGGTTTAGCTAAGATGGTTTGGTTACCATTGATGTGTCGATAATCTATAAACTCCATGCTACCCACATAAGGGAACCAAGCTCCTCTAGCTCTAAAGCTGAATAAACCTGCTGAGCCGATTGCTAAATCATCTTTGGCAATAGTCATAGCTAAATAGTCAAAATTGGTGTCTCCTCCCAAAAGTGGTATTCCTCTGCGATAATGCAACCAGATGTCAGGCCATTTGGAAGCGGTGTAGAAGCGTTGTTTAGGATAGCTAATGTATTTTTGACCAAAGCGGAAACGCATGTATAAATCAAACTGAAGGTATTCGTGGGTATTGAAACTTGGTTGATTGTCTAATGGCGGATTATCAAAATCCAAAGGTTGGTTAGAATAGAATTCTTGATCTCGTTTTACCCAACTGTGTGTGCTATGATTGATCAACGATCTGCGTTGTCCATAGCTCAAATCTGCTCTAAGAAAGATTCCATTGTATACACGCTGTGAGTAGCGAATTTGACCATAGTAATCATCATAAAATTTGGCATAATTACATTTGCCTAAAAGGCTATAGAAGGTATTGATTAGAGGTTGTATAGGCTCTCTATTGGTGAATTGGCGTAGTTTTCGGCCTCCTTCTACATGTAGTCGAGCACCAGTGATCGAATTCAACTTATATCTAAAACGACCATGCCCTCTAACTTGTTTGTCAGAAAAACCATAACCCACTACACCTTGTACATCAAACCAACTTGTTCTATCTTCATCAAATTCTTTGGTGAAGGTGACATTGAGGTTGACAGAATAGCCTTGTACTGTATTGTATCGAACAGTGGTTAGGGGAGAAGGAATTGATAGTTTTATACGTTTATGGCTTTTTTGATAAGTATAGCCCATAAATATCATGGTCCAACTTGGTCGATTTCGCTTTCGATCCATAGAATCTAAATACTCCTTAGACTTCCATATTTTTTGCAGGCTGTCTTTTGTTTTGTATTCTTTGAGTTCTATGGGGGTGAGTGGAACGGGGCGTACCTTATTCCAATAAATACTATCTTTTTTATTGGCTTCTTCTTCTATTTTGACAATCTCTGCACCAAAAAACTTATCGCCAAAGGCAGGAACTACGTCATAATTGCGGAAAACACCTAAGAAATTACCCTCTGTGCGTATACCGAGTGCCTTAATCTGAAAAGTAATGTCTTGTGAAAAGAGTTGACGAATACTGTCTTGTACAAAAACATGAACTTGTTTAAACAAGACAGTGTCTAGCACCGAAATATTTGCAGATTTTCCGGTCGTGTACAACTCCGTACTGTGGATAGCCCAGTCTTCGTCTACTATGTAGATGTAGCCCCTAAAAACTTGTCCTAATTCGTTGCGAGGTATTACTTTTATCTTATAGACTACTTTATCGTTATCATCCAAAAAAGTAGTGACTAACTCATATTTATAAGCTGCTAAAGCACCATTGGCAATAGGAGAAAGTAGTTTGGTGTCGCCTAATTCTACATGACTTCTGTAAAAAGAAATTTCGTGCATCGCTGTACCCGAGTTGAAGCTAAATCCATTGTCATTTCCACTAACTTTGGAGGAAATCATAACTTCTTTGAAGTTTCGGGGAGCTTCGTAGTACAGTTCCGCTACAGATTCGGATAGATAAATGATTCCAGAGCCTGTAGAGTCTAGCCCTTTTCGGAATTCTTCTAGGGATTGCCCCATTATTTGTTTGGGTAAGTTTTTGATGTGTTGAGTCCCCTTTACGTAAGCATCACAAGTGTAAGATTTGACTTGATTTAAGTAAAATTTTCGCTTTTTTATAGCTTTTCTAATGATTCTGTAGGCGGGATCTTCTCCTGCTGTGACGGTGATTTCGCCTATTTCTGTTGCAATAGGATTTAATTGAATATTGAGTATAATATCTTTGTTGTCAACGCTAACTTTTTGTACTTTTTGTTGGAAACCAACATATTGAAATACAATATTATAATCACCTTCTTTTAGTTCTAAATCATATACACCATCTACATTGGTAGTAGTGCCTATAGAGGAGCCTTGTACATAAATACTGGCAAAAGGGAGTGCTTCACCTTTGTCGTCTACAATTTTTCCAGTGATATGAGTTGCCTGAAGAAGGGAGGAGCAACCAAGCACAAAAAGAAAAGTATATAAAATATAGCTGTACTGCATAATTGGGTATAAAACAGGTTTTGAATAAGTATTTTAAGCTATTATGTTAGCTGAATTAGATCTCTATTGTAAAGTGATTTGAACTAATAGTTTTATTAAATAATTGAAAACTTCGGAAAAGTCATTTAATAGTTT
>JAAEPD010000230.1 GCA_024222455.1 Aureispira sp. | reverse complement strand
TGGTGGTACTGCTGGTGATTATACTTCTTCAAATGGTACACTCCTTTGGGATGCTGATCTTAATGCCTCCTATCACAATAATGTCACAGGTATTGGAAGAGATGATGATTCTCAATTAAGTCAGCAAAAATCATTAACAACTAATGATGGTGGAATGATCATTATGGATAAAGGAAGTCCTTTTCCTAATAATAACGACTTTATCCTTTGGGGGAATGATGATGCAACAACTACAGTCTCTACTTCAGGAGCACACCCTTCTTACCAATACATACTAGATCGAAAATGGAAAGCTACTGTAAAAGGTACACCTGGAAATGTATCTGTTTCATTTATATATCCAAATAATGGAAATCCTGCTGATTATGCACTATTACTAGATCCTACTAATAATGATTTTACCTCAGGAGCAACTGCACATACAACTGGAGCTTCTATCAATGGAAATACAATCACTTTCACTGGGGTAGCACTAACTGACGGCATGTTCTTTACCTTGGCTACCAATTATACTCGTCCAAGTCCTGGAGGTATTTCTGATGATTTAGCTATTTGGTTAAAAGCTGATGCAGGTACAAGTACCTCAATTGATGGAAATCAAATAAGTACATGGAATGACCAATCAGGAAATGGAAATTCTCTCTCTCAAGCTACTGCTAATAAGCAACCTACTTATCAATCTAACGATTCTGAAGATATTAATAACAACCCTGTTATAAAATTTGATGGTACAGATGATGTTATGAGTGATCCAACAGGTATATTGGGAAACAACACTTATAATGATGCTAATATCTATATTGTTAGTACTGTAAATTCTATCAATAATTCTTTTGCTTTTTTTGAACAATGTTCACCTTCTAGATTTTCAGCACATATTCCCTGGGGAAATCAAAATATTTATTTTGATGCAGGTAATTCAAATGGAAACTCAAGATTAAGTGGTAATTGGGGAGGAAAAGCTTCTACTCCCTACCTATGGAGTATGTTATACAGTACTACCTCTAGCCAAACAATTCCCTCAAATAGACAAATAATAACTAAAAATGGGTTAAGTATTGCTGCGGATAATACTGCTTCAACTTATACTGGGACAAATCAACCTTTCTATCTTGGGGGTGTTAATGCTACACCAGGTAATCCT
>JAAEPD010000229.1 GCA_024222455.1 Aureispira sp. | reverse complement strand
CCCATATTGGTTTTGAAATTCTTGCGCACATAATCTAAGCGAGTTACCCAATCAGCAGTATCTTTCAGTTGCCACTGCTCACTTGACATTCCTCCTAATCCAAATATTTTAGCATGGTGTTTATTGTTCTTAGAGCTAAAACTTAAGTTAAAAGACAAATCTTGAAAATCATTCAATACATTTTCTCTTACTACATAAATACCCATAGCCCCCATTATACCTAAAGTAGAGTAACGATAATTGAACAAAAAGGAACTTTTGCCTTTCTTGATAGGTCCTTCTGCAGAAGCATCTATTCCTAGCACTCCTAAGCGTGCCATAAAGTCGTAATTTTGCATATTCCCTTTACGAAACCGGAGATCAAATACCCCAGAATAAGCATTGCCATACTCTGCGGGGAAAGCTCCAGTAAGGAAATCAGACTGTCCCAATACAGCCACACTTAATGCCGAAATTCCGCCTCCTGTAGATCCTGGATGTGTAAAATGACTGGTATTTTCTATAGATAAACCTTGCAAGCGCCAAGACATTCCCATAGCAGAGTTACCCCTAATAATAATATCATTTTCATCGTCTTGTGCAGATTGCACCCCAGGAAAAGCCATAGCCATACGCCCTGGATCATCCAATGAGCCAGCATAACGCTGTGTTTGTTCTGCCGAAAAAGAGCGAGCACTTACTGTAGCTAATTCATTCAAAGCTCGGTTCCCTACCCCATTGGTCTGAGAAGCTTTCACTACAATCTCTTCAGTAGTTTCTACAGATTCAGACATGGCTATCTCTAAGTAAGGTTCTTTGGCCGTAGTTACAATTATTCCATCATTCATATAAGTGGAGTAACCCAAATATTGAACGATAATTACCTGTCGACCAACAGGCACTTTTTCTAATACAAAGTTTCCATCAAAATCGGTTGTAGCTCCAATTGGAGGGTCTGCATCTTGTATCATTACGGTAGCTCCAATCAGAGTTTGTTGAGTAGTTTTATCTATAACCTTTCCTCTTATAGTTTGAGTTCGGTTAGTTTTATCATCATCTTGAGCGATTACGAAGAGCGAAGCACTCATTAGTAATACTAATATACTAATCGTTTTCATAATGGTTTGCCTTATTTTATAGGTAGTTAAACAGTTTCATTTTCATCCTTAATATAAGCTGGCCAGCATTAAGACATATCAAAGATATATAAATTCAACAAACGTTCAAAATATTTTGATAAATATTTTAACCAACCGTTCAATTTAAATTAAATAAGTCTTTCCAAACCCTTTTATTCTCTGCCTCTACCACCTGCAAAAAAAGTTAAAACCTAATTTTAACCTGCCTAAAATTTAGACTAAGACCATTCCCAAGCAGATACATAAGCATCATATACATCACAGTAATCTAAGAAATCTGCATAAAACCCAAAGCTTGCCAAAGTAGCACTATCCCCTATTATTACTAATTTTTTTCGAGCACGAGTCATCGCTACATTCATTCTACGAGTATCTTTCAAAAAACCAATTGCATTATCATCATTAGAACGAACCATACTAATATATATAACATCTCGTTCTTGTCCCTGAAAAGCATCAATAGTATCCACTACAATATCTGCATCTGGAAAATGATCAAAATCCGTTTTAATCAAATCTCGAATAAAAATTACTTGCTCTCGATAAGGAGAAATAATACCTATAGAAATATTAGGATCGGTAGAGAAGGTTAACAAATTATCCAGATGTTTCCGCAATACATAGTATTCTTCTGGGTTGTAATAACTTTTAGACTCCAAATTCAGTTGTTCCTCATAGCTACAACCAGCAGTATCCACAAACTCTACAGGACGGGTATCGCCCCCTTCTTTGAGTGCTAATATCCAGTCTTTCACATATTCTGAAGCCTTGAGCCTTCCATCATAAAACTGCTGATTAGAAAAATCCATAATCACCTCATTCATGCGATACTGTGTATCTAAAAGCTGAATTCTCTCTAGGCGCTCCACCCCCTTTTCGAGCAAAGTAATGGCAAAACCATGTTTAGCAGCTTCGTTACTCTTCACGGTAGGCGGTAATTGAAAAGGGTCACCAGCAAAAATAACTCGTTCTGCTTTCATAATCGGAATCCAAGTAGAAGGTTCCAATGCTTGGGCAGCCTCGTCTATTACTACAGTATGAAAGTTTTTATCTTTAATATAAGAACTAGTTGACCCCACCAAAGTAGAAGTAACAACATCAGCATCTTTCACAATCCTATCTATGATATAATCCTCTAACATACGAGCCTGATGAATCAGCATCTTGGCTTCTCGACGTAGTGCTCTTCGCTCTTCACGCTCTTTAGGGCCAAAACTTCTTTTGAATTTATCAGCCTGCTTACGAATTTTTTGTGCCTCTTTTTTCATTTTCTTAACCTCCTGTATATCTGGAGATTCATTCAAAATCCCCTCTACAGTATGCATCAAAAGACTCTCATCTACTCTCGACACATTACCAATACGCACTACATTTAGGCCACCCTCTGCTAATTTCTCGGTCAATAAATCGGTTGCTGAATTAGATGGAGCACAAACCAGTATAGGGCTCTCTCTCTTCACCAACTGCTTGATAGCAGCCACTAAAGTAGTCGTCTTCCCTGTACCAGGAGGACCATGTACCACTGCTACATCTCTAGCTGTCAAGATCTGATGAACAGCCTCATTTTGCGAAGGGTTCAGTTTAGGCAATTCAAAAGCATGGGCATCCTCAAACTGCGCTTCTACATGCCCCAACAAAATCTCTCGAAGCTCTGCCAACCGATTATTTTTGGCCTCCATTACAGCCACTAAAGCACGTTCCATTTCAGTATAACTTCGCTCATCAAAATTGAGTTGAACACCTATTTTCCCACTCATTACCCAACGAGGCATTTCAGTCCCATAAAAGATCACCTTCATACGATCTCTTTTTACATACTGGATCACCCCTTTTTCCTCTAAGTTCTCATCTATAAACTTCTCTGAAAACAAGCTAACGACTTGCCCCGCCCGAAATCGATGTGACTTGCCTAGCATCTTAGTACGTTCTATTATTACATAAGGATGTTCTCCCAAACTCCAGCCCCAACTTTCAAAATTGAGCGGATACCAGCATACTCCTTTTTCTATTCTCTTCTTGATTGGTGTTTCATTCAGCAGGACCTCAAACTGCCTAATTTCCTCCTCTTTCTCCATTTCTAAGGCCTCTAATACTGTTTTTAACTCTTCTTTTGATTTCATTATGTAGTCCTAAGTTTTTAGTCGTAAGTAGAAAGCTGATTCTTGCTTACTTATTACTTTATATTCTTTTTCTTTAGCTATGATTTCTTACTTAATCGCTTATAGTATAGCATTTCCAATAGTCCTCCCAACAAAACACCCATAGTATAGGCAATCAAATCAGTCCATAAAAAACCTCTGCCCAAAACCAACCGCCCTAATCTATTTTGCCTCAAAGTATCCAACCATTCAAAGTGACAAAGTTGGCTAAATTCTATTAAAAAACAGATCACTAAGCTTATTATAACTACATTTTCTATCTTATTCTTGGATAAACACCAACCTACTATAAAATAGATCATCAGTGCATAAAGAGCATCTCCTAAGTAGGCATAAATATATGCTGGCACCCAACTTGACCTAGATAATAATCCAAGACCAATAGTTGCTATAATAAGGAAGACATAAACAATTCTATTTCTTTCTACAGTTAATATAATATTAGACATATCTATTTTTTCAAAAATAACATTTGCAGTAAGTGCTTACCAAAACCAAAATCTTCATAGCGATCCATCTCAATTTTGATGCGATGATAGTCTTTTAGGCGATTTTCTACATCTGGTTCCAACTGATTTATTTGATGCTTTATTCCTTCTAATTGTCTTATTTTAGAACCTTGTTGCTGAAAGAAATGCTGAATATTTCCATGCTCTTTTTTGGGAATAGCATTTTGATACAATTGCAATGCATTTTGGAGTTTGTCATACTCTATTTCGCTTTCTTCCATTAATTTCTGATATTCTTGATAATATTGAGTGCGAATAATATCCTCTCGACCCATCAATTCTTTCTGCAAGGTCTCTAACTGTTCCTGCAATATGGCAAAATGCATTTTGTCGCCAAGTTCAGTAGTTTCTTCTTTTAGGTGATTTATGTATTTTAGTTTTTGCTCTAAATTCAAGCCTTTTATTTCTTGCCAACCCTCATTTTCTCTTAGCCGTTGGTTAAACTCTAAATATAACTGTTGTAAGGCTGTTCGTTCGTTCTCTGCAAGAGCTTTTGTCTTTTTGTTTTGTGCTGTAATATATTTTTTGAAATAGGTCCTCTGTTTCTTTGCTTGTTCTTGATAGCGTTGAGCCTGTTCTATCTCTTTTTTCTTGAATCGTTTTTGGCCTTTTCTAATATAATGCAACAATTTATCTACTCGCATTTCTCTAGATTTAATTTCATCTATCACCTTATCAAAACGTTTCTTTTGCTCTTGCAAGGTCGTTTTCAAAAGCTGTCTGCGACTCCCAAAATTTCTATTTCGATAAGACCACAAACTTAATCCTAAGTAAATAAATAAACCCATTATAGCAGCAATAGCCAAAGGACTTACAATAGATAGAGCTGTAGTTGCTGTTATCAAAAATATTAAAAACAAAAGATTGGCAAAACGAGTGCCTCTCAACTCCCTTTTATCGTCATCCGACAAGGTTATTTTATCTAAATTACTAGGCCTTACCTTCAATTTTTGATAAGCATCTATCGATAAAGGTTCAAACTCTGGTGGTTCAAACATTTGAGCAACTTCTATCGATTCCATATCTGGTAATAGACTTGAAATTTCTGCTGGCACAAAAAACTTGGATGATGGAGGAGGATAATCATTCACTAATATTTGCCCTGTAGACAAGACATAGCACCACTCTTCTGCTGTTGGACGTAGTTGAGGATCATCATGCCCAGCTACAAAACAGCGCATAAACAAATCGCAAATACCTTTCTCTAATTTCCAGAAATTCTGATGAGGCTGAGGCACTGTCATAAACAAATCCTTCTTGTTAGGATTGTGCACAAATAAGCCATGTTCTATCTTTTGATGCAAACTAGTTGCCTTATCATAGGGAGCATTGCAACTGGCTGCAAAGGGATGAATTCCTAACAAAAGTTTATAAAAAATAACTCCCATACTGAACCGATCCCAAGCCTCTTGCTGAGTAGGATCATAGTCCAAATTTTTCAGATAATTCTCAGGTGGTGTATATTCAGGAGTAGCCACAGGGGCACCATAAAGCGTTTGACCATTTTTGACCACTTCAACAGAATCCATATCAACCAAAGAAACTACGCCATCTGGTCTAACCATCACATTATCAGGCTTCAGATCTATAAGAATATATTCTGAGGTGCTATGTACATCATGTATAGCAGCAGCTATATTGTAGCACAATTTCATCCGAACCTCTATAGCACTCTCTTTTTGTAGGTTGAAACGACTCCATTCTCCATTTTGTAATGCTTTAGGCAACTTACTGCTACAAAGCACCTCTAATTTTTGCCCTTTTACTAGAGGCATAACTAGACCTACAAATTCTCCGTTCTCGGCGTAGAGTATATCTCGTGGCCAAACTAAAACAGGATACCATGCAGTAGAAGCTATTTGCGAAGATATAGGTGGATTCTCTTGTAGATACTGTATTTTTTCTTGACGAAGGCTACTTCGTTTTGGAGGGTGGTAAACTTTGGCTACACTATTTTTGTAAGAACTAGGTGATATTATCTTATACAAACTTCCCTCTCCGCCACTTGCAAAAGGTTTTTCGCTTAACTTTAGCTTTTCTTTATGTTGTGTATAATAGTGGGTTGGCATTGAATAAGAATAGATGAAATACTAAGGGCCTGTTTTCTTTATTTAAAGATAATTAAAAACTCCACATTTTATTAGATAATAGTCTTTGCATTTTTAACTTTATCAGATGGAAAATACACCTTTAGATTTTTTTGAGTCCTCTGATACTAAACAACCTCCTGTCAAAGGTTGTGCAATGGGCTGTATGATAGTTCTTCCCTTTATTTTTGCAGTATGGAGCGGAACTTACCTTTTCTTGGAATGGCTTGAAGGTACTGCAGCCATTAATGCTCTAGCATTTACTGTTTTTATGTGTATGGCTATAACCCTATTTATGCTAGGTATCATTCCTAGTACTATAGAAAAGTTGGTCTTTCAGAAATGGATGAAACAAGCAAGTTCTGTAGGTAGAATGGTCTTTTTAATCTTCCTATTTTATAGCCTTATTGGTTGTTGGGGATTGTTGCAATATATTGACTTTAAGTTATTCTAATACCATAAAAGTTGTTCTACGATTGCCTTGATGTTGGTCTTCTGTACAGTCTGTACATTTGCAGGCAATAGCAGGCTTGTTTTCACCATAACCTTTAGCCTCCAAACGTTCGTCTATGACACCATTGGCAATTAAGTATTGCACAGCAGCTTCTGCACGTTGTTGAGAGAGTTTTTCGTTATAACCATTAGCCCCTCTACAATCTGTATGAGAAGACAATTGTATACGAATACTTGGGTTACGCTGCAAAATACCGATCAAAGAATCTAAGGTAGGTTTAGCATCATCTCGAATAAAGAATTTATCATAATCATAATAAATATTCTCTAAAACAATCTCCTGATTTGCAATAATACGATCCATAATAAGCTCTACTGTGAGTGTTTGCTCTGGATTCTCTTCGGTCAAGACTACCTCTTTAGTAGAAACTGTTGCGGTTTGTGCAAAATAGCCTGGTTTAGTAGCCTTTAGATTATATTCCATTCCTACTTTTAGCTCACAACTAAAGGTACCATCCACATCAGAACCTATAGTAAATGCAGTATCTTCCGACACAATTTGCACCGATGCTCCCATCAGCTCCTTATAACCACTAATTTCGCTGTTAGGGTTAGAAGGATTCTTAAGTATTTTTTCTTTGACTATACCATCCAAATTGAGTCTAAATACTATTTGAGGAGTATCGACTACGATCAATTCAGGTTCTGATATTTTACGTTCAAATTTATAAATATCATCACTACCCTTGCTATCTAAACGATTAGATGCAAAATAGCCTATTTGTAGTGTTCCTGCTGGTTTATCTGACAGTTCATCTACCACCAATCCAAAATCATCTCCTCCCGAATTGATCGGAGCTTGAAGATTCTGTAGATTTTTCCAACGATCATGAAAACGATCTATTCTAAATAAATCTAAGCCACCCATTCCAGGATGCCCATCCGAAGAAAAATAGAGGGTATCAGCATCTAGTGTAGGAAAGACCTCATTACCTTTGGTATTGACTTTGCTCCCCATATTTCTAGGAGTATCCCAACGTTTTTCTGTTTCTATCCACAAGCTATAATACAAATCATAGCCTCCAAAACCAGCCTTATTATCGGTTGAAAAGTATAAGATATTACCTTCCTTATTCACCTGTGGGTGCATATAATTGTACTCTTCATCGTTGAATGAAATATGCTCAGGTTTAGACCATTTGTCACCTTCCTTTTTGCACATCATGAGCTTACAATAATCGGTTCCTTCTTTGTTATCGCTACCACACTGCGTAAAAAATGCCATGGTCTTGTCTCCATTAAAAGCAATAGCTCCTTGATGATAAGTTGTATTAAAAGGCACATCAAAACGCTCTACATTATTCCCTTCTGTATCGGCTATATAAAGGTCAAAGAACTTTTTGTTCGTCCATTTATAGTCTTCTTTGCCTTCGCTCTCCGCTCTATCCGAAGAGATCAAGAGTTTACCTTTTTCGTAAATAGTTGGAGAAAAATCTGTTGCCTTATTATTAAAATCTAAAGAGGAGACCGAATAGTCACTCTTATCTGCATTCTTTTTCCATTGTTTAGCTTTTTTACAGGCAATCATCTGTTCTCTATACATTTTTACATCCCCAGCATAACGCCCTGCTGACTGATAGGCCTGACTAGCCTCATCGTACTGCTCTAGTTGCTGCAAACTGCGAGCATACTTCAAGTCAGTATCCATTCCAAAACGATATTGTTGCGCTTTTTTGTACCAATCTGAAGCAGCCTGAGGTTGATTGGTTTTGGTATAAGAGTCTGCCAACATATAGGCAGATTGGCCCTTTTCTCTAGCCTCTTTTGCTTTGTTAAATTCCTTTTCGAGCATCTCAATAGCTACTGCATATTGTTTGCGCTCATAAGCTGTTTTACCATCCTTGATTCGTTCAGGGTATGTACAAGCTTTTATCATTAAAACACCAAGAACTAGTAGGACTATTTTGTATTGCTTCATATATAATAGTATAATGTGCCTTGCTTAACGCAACTCTTATATCAAACGACTTTTAAAGCTATTAGGTTTGGAAATTATATTCCTTAGCTAAAAAAAATGCTTACATCATCTTACTTCGTTTCACCAAATAAGGCAACAAGACCTGCTTAAAGCCTTCATTAATATCTGCTTCTACAAAATCAATTTTGTATTGCATGCACTTCAATTTTAACTGTTGCTTATATTTTTGCACCTGCTCTACATAGTAATCTTTGACTTGATTCGGCTGCAAACGTACCTTATCTCCAGTTTCTATATCTATAAAAATGTATGGTCTGTTCTCAAACTCAAATTCCAACTCCTTTTTCTTATCTACTACATGAAATAAAATAACCTCATGTTTGTTGTACTTGAGATGCTGTAATGCAGAAAAAAGCTCTTCCGATTTCTCGTTTTGTTCAAACATATCACTAAAAATAACAACCAAAGAACGCTTATGTACAGCCTCTGCTATTTGGTGCAAAGATTTAGCGGCAGAAGTCGTTTTATTAATCTCAGGATTGTCCAACAACTTATCTAGATAAGACATCAATAGATTGTAATGACGCATACTTGATCTTGCCTTACGATGTACATCCAAATCTTCAGAGAACACACTCAAACCAAAAGCATCACGTTGTTTTTTGAGCAAATGCATGATTGAAGCACCTGCCAATGCACTAAATGCTAGCTTATTCACAAAAGGCTCTCCCTTCTTTTTGGGTGCTTCAGGGTAATACATAGAAGAAGAAGCATCTATAACAATCTGACAACGCAAATTGGTCTCCTCCTCATAGCGCTTTGTGTACAACCGATCTGTACGGGCATAAACCTTCCAATCTATATTTCGAACAGAATCGCCCGGGTTATAAATTTGATGCTCTGCAAATTCTACCGAAAACCCATGAAATGGACTTTTGTGCAAACCCACTATAAATCCTTCTACCACTTGTTTGGCCAACAATTCTAGATTGCCTGTCTGCCTAACATCATATTGCTTGAGTATACTCATACTATCTATTTAATAAAATTCTTTAGTGAACGTGATTCTTATAGGGCAACCCCATCTAAATACCCTTAGAAATTTAGATGCATTTTGCCAATTTTTAGTGCTATAATGTTGAATTTTTGAGTAGAGCCTCAAAATTTCTATAGATTTTTTTTGTGTGTTGCCCTATGATTCTTGTGCAATATACAAATTACTCATATAACTGAATATAATAACCAATTATTGATTAGTATGTCGCTATAATTATACCAATTAACGCTTTATTAACGCCAAATAACCCTATCTACTTACCCTATCAAATCGTGTATAAAATCTAAAACCATTACTTTGCCTTTAGATTCATCCTCCAAACGCTCCTTAGATTGATGCCCATTAGCTATCAAAATACAATCTACACCTATCTCTTGGGCCACCTCATGGTCATGAAGAGTATCTCCTATCAGCACAGCTTGAGTCCTAACGATATTATTATTTTTCAATAACTCTTTCCCCCTATACACCTTAGTTTCAGCCCTATGATTATCCAAACCCTCTACCTCCTCAAAATAACTATCTATTCCATGAAAATCAAGCAAAGACAACACCGAATCTTTATGTGCTGCTGTCAATATATACTGACTCCAATTCCTTGTTCTAAACGTCTCTAACACTTCTTCAGCCTTATGATGAAGCCCACAGTTTTTAACCTCTTCTGTGTACTGTGTTATAAACTTTTTGGTAAGTAGTTCAAAGGACTCTTGCTGCATATCAATGCCTATTTTAGTATAGTAATCTGTAATAGGAAATCCAAATGAGCTTTTGTATTGCTGCTTATCTAGGCTTGTTTTGTTCTGATCGCTCAATAACTTATTAGCAATATCTATACATAGATCAATATCATTGAGTAGTGTACCATTCCAATCCCAAATGATAGTGTTGTATGGTTTGAGCATAGTCTAATTTTTTCTATAACCTACAAAAAAAGCAATGCTAGTTAACTAACATTGCTTTGCATTCTATTTTCTATTCTAAGAACAAACCTAGTTCTAAGCTTCCTCAAAGAAATCTACTTTTCCTGAACCTAAATTATAATAAGCTGAGAATACTTTAAGCTCATCATTCTCAATCTCATCTTGAATGATTTTAGAGTTAGCGGCCAATGCTTCTGCTGTCAACTCTGCATTTTTCTTCACTACAGTGTTAACATCTGCACCTGCTCCACAAGCATGTTTAGCAGGATGAATATACTCTACTAAGTGATTTAAGTTGTTACTTCCAGCATCTCCATCTTGCAATGCAGCTGTTACCGCTCCACAGCTCTCATGTCCCATTACCACAATCAAATTAACATCTAAATGAGCTACTGCATATTCAATACTAGCCAATGTTGATTGATTTGCTATATTTCCTGCTACTCTGATTACAAACAATTCTCCCAAACCTGTATCAAAAACCATTTCTGGTACAACTCTAGAATCTGCACAACTCAAAATAATTGCATAAGGTTGTTGGCCTTGTGTCAATACTTTGCGTAAGCGACTATCATAATTAAGATTCTCTAAACTATCTTTTGTAAAACGATCATTACCTGCTTTTAGACGAGTAAGTGCCTCATCCCAAATTAAGTTTCCCATAGCTATTTGTCTCTTTTTTTTCACGTTAGAATTTGATTATAATTTCTATAACCCTAAATTAGAAAAATAGTTTTTCTATCTTTAATAAAATTAAACCTTTTATTTATTTTTTTTTACTACTAAGGCAGCAAAGCTCAGTTCTCAAACGTATTAGTAATAGAAAAGGGCAAATAAAGAATGGATGTAAAACTCCATAAAAAAGTGATGCGACTGGCTGTGTGCATCACTTTTTTTATTATTTTGGAGGACACTAAATACTTATAATATGTCAGTCAACCTCAACTACTTACAAAGTGCCCGTACCCTATTCCAATACTACAAAGACTTAGGTTCTAAAGCCATTAATCAACTTAGTGAAGACCAAATCCATTGGCAAGCCAATTCCTCTAGCAACAATATAGCTGTAGTAGTCAAGCATATAGTAGGCAATATGCTTTCTAGATGGACAAATTTTTTGACCGAAGATGGTGAAAAGTCTTGGCGACATCGGGAAACTGAATTTGAACACAGTATTAAGGATAAAAAAGAATTGTTAGCTACTTGGGAAAAGGGCTGGCAATGTCTATTTGACGCCATTAATCCATTAAAGGCAGATGATTTAGATAAGATTATTTATATCCGAAATGAAGGCCATACAGTATTGGAAGCCATGAATCGACAGCTAGCCCATTATGCTTATCATGTAGGACAGTTAGTTTTCTTAGCTAAACAGATCTGTGCAGAAGATTGGCAATCTCTATCAATTCCCAAAGGTCAGTCAAAGGCATTCAATCAAGAAAAATTTGCTCAAGACAAAGACCGCAAACACTTCATCTAATGGCTTACAAAATATTAGAACCTAGCCTTAAAATTCTCCAAGAACTTGAGGGGCAAACCTTAGAAAGTGCACACATTCACTTCACTCAAGTAGAAAAACATAAAGTGTATCAAGCTATTTATCTTAAATTCAATAAATGGGTAAAGATAGATGTTGGTGTTACGGAAGCTAAAATAACCTACTTGGAACCACATAGTGTTTCAGAAAATGATATTATCACTCCTATCACTGCTACTACACTTATAAAACAGGAGTTTGTTAGGTATCGACCTTACCATACCGAATCAGGAGACAAGTATGAACGATATGATGAAATGGGTATTGATTTAATATTTAAGAATAATACTTTCTTTAGAGTTTACTGTTCTTTTGATCATAAATGGGATTACCCTTTCCCTTTTATAGATAATTATTGGGATATTTTGAGCCTCTAAATCCTAGCTTCTGCAACTTAAAGTTTGGCTTACCCTAAAATAATTGTATTTTAGAGTATGTTTGGATTTTTATTTTGCAGGCGAAAAAGTGAGATTTTAGCGTCAATTGAGGCAACTTTAAGTTTAATAGCAGCGCTATTGGACGAAAAATTAACGAAAGTTGAAGTAAAAAGATCTTTTTTTGTAGCCCAACAGAAAAGTGCAAACACACTCTTGGAGTACACCCATATACAAATATTCAAATGGCAAAGAAAAATAAAGCCTCCAAACAATATGAAGAGGAGGAAGAACATGGCGAAAAGTTATCAATTAACTCTGAAGATCGAGAGTTTGGTAATGATGTGATGTCTGTCAATGGCACTGGTGGCAGTAACGAAAAAACTTCTGTCAATAATGGGCTAGAAGAAAAAAAGCCTGTTGCAGAAGATGCTATTCCTGCTGATTTTTTGATGGAAGAAGAATCTCCCACAGAAGTTCTAGAAGAGCAACCCAAATTCATAGAAGAAGAAAAAGAAGAAGTTACTCCTGCTGAAGTATTGATGGAAGAAGACCCCACTAAAGAGGAGGAAGTTGCAACGGAACTAGATGAAGATATAAAAGAAGAAGAAATTGTTCCTACTGTTGAAGTACTGAAGGATAAAGAGTCTCTTAAAAAAGAGAAAGATGCAACAGAGTCAGATGAAGATATAAAAAAAGAAGAGGAAGAAGAGGAGGAGGAGACTATGGGTGGTTTGAGCATACCAGAAGCCAAAGCCAAGCGTGATCCTAAAATGGATATAGATCCTTTAGAAGGAGAAGATCTAGGTTTGGATGAGGATGATTTTTTGGCAGATAGAGAGGTTAACCCACTTGACCTTAAAGCTCACATGAAACTAAAGAAAAAAGATCTTTTAGGGAGTAATGTTCGCAGACCTAGAGACTTTGCTAGCATTTTTGACAAAGGTAAATCATCTAAAGAAGATCCTAAGTTAGATTTAGGCTATAGCATTCATCATAATACGCCTTTCAAAAAAGAGTTAATTGCACAACAGTTGCTCCGAAATTATCATAGTACTGAATCTAGGGAAGTAGCCAATACAGAGCGCATCTTCAAAGAATTCCAATTGGATGAAGAAACACTAGAGGAAATAAAAACAGATACTCTAGCTCATGAGAATGAGGAACTCATCGAAAAACTAAAAAATATTATTCCATCGAATTTATAAACCATTCATGACTGATTTATTCTTGTTAAAATACCTTGAAGCTCCTACTGATTATAAAATTTGTCCTGCTGTTGATACGGTCTTTGTTGACCCTTCAGATGAACAACACAACTGTTTCTTACCAATTTTGACCGTTGATCTTAATTTGATCAATGATAAGTGGACTGGTCAAGTTCATTTTGTCTATCATGAGTTTAATAATAAGGAGCTTCCCTTCCAATTAGATAACAATAAATACATCTATGCTGGTGAATATGAATTGGAACATGGTGGAATGCAAAACTATGAACGTAATGAAGGTTTTATCCAATATGTAGAAGTTACTGTCCCTAACAATCCTGATTCTTGGGGTGAAGCAATCAATAAGCAAATAGACAAAATAGAAGAGGATGAAGATGGCTATATGGACTATTTGAGTGCTTCTCATCTAAGAGGTCAACCTATTTGGAAAGAAGAAGGTATTATACCTGTTAATAGTGTTGGCAAGCCCATGCATTTTATAGGTCAATTAGTGGCAGATGTATTTTCAGATGATACAGAAGATTTTTGGCTTTACCTTTTTTATTGTCCTGAAGAAAACAGAGTTGTTCAGTTATGTCAATAAAATAGATAGTCTCCTTATAGAAAAAGAAAACCGAAAAGAACAATTATTCTTTTCGGTTTTTTAATGTCATTGATTCTGCTATATCTATCTCATTAAAGTTATATCACCTTTAAGTACTTCGACATGTCCATCCACAAACTCTACTTCTGCATACCATGCATAAATACCTGAGTTCATTGGTTTGCCTTTGTAGGTTCCATCCCAACCAGTGGAGCCATCGTTGACTTCTAGACCTGTCCCTTCGTAAACTAGGTTACCCCAACGATCATAGACTCTAAACATATTGATGCTGGCTACTTTCTTCTCACCTTGTATAAAGAAGGTATCATTCCTTCCATCTCCATTTGGCGTGAAGGCCATTGGTGCATTCGCTCTTCTTGGCTTGGTTACTTCTACTTTTACCAAACTGTCAATCATACAGCCATTTGGATTCTCTGCATGGAAGTAATAAATCCCTGCTTCCTCTGGGGTCAGGGTATAGGTTAAACTACTGTCTGTTAGTAGTCCTCCTAGATCTGAACTCCAACTGTATTTCACACTGTCTAGATCCGATAAGCCTGCAACTAATTTCAAGGTATCTGCATATTCTATCGTGGTATCTTGATTAAAGCTGGTCAAGAAAAACGGATCTGCACTCTCTACTGTACTTGCTTGGCTACCGATACAGCCATTGTCATCTCTTACATATACTGTGTAGATCCCTGATTTTAGATCGGCAAAGATGTTTCCGGTCTGCCAGTTCACACTGTCTACACTGTATTCATAGTTGCCTGACAAGAGACTTCCTCCTGATCCGGTTACGACTAACTGTCCATCTGAGTTCTCTGCACACTTCACTCCAGTTCCTTCTGACTCTATGGTCAGTAGGCTTGGCTCTACTAAATTATAGTTGGCAGTGGCGGTACATCCATTTTTATCCGTTACCAGTACCGTATAAACTCCTGCTCCTGCTTTGTTCAAGATCTTCTTGTTGCTTGCTGCCCCTCCGTTCCAACTGTAGCTAAAGTTTGGTTTACCACCTACAGTATTCACTTTTAAGACTGCATTGTTACTGTTGTTACAGGTTACTGGACTGAGCAGTTGTATACTTGCTTCTAAACTGTCTGACTCCTCTATCGTATAGCTAAACGCTGCTGTACAGCCTAAGCCTGTTGTTAAGGTTACTGTATAGGTACCGGCTGCTAGGTTTTCATGTGGATTTACATTCACCATGCCTGTTGACCATTCATAGGTACTAATATTCGCTGCTGTAATTTCTATACTTCCATCTGCTTGTCCATAACAGGATACATCTGTGATGGTTGCATTGGCACTGGTCGCTGCTGGCTCTGTTATGACAACAGAGTCTGTTGCTACACATTTGTTTAGATCCACTACTTGTACATAGTAGGTCCCTGCACTTAGGTTTAGGGCAGTAGCTGCCGTTTGGCCTAGGGCATCTGACCATACATAGCTTAGTGGAGCTGTGCCGCCTGTGCCTTGCGCTGTGGCTGCTCCATCCTTGCCGCCATTACAAGTTACATTGCTACTGCTTAGGATACTTAGGCTTAGATCTGTTGCTTCTCCTACTATTGCTGTTGCTGTTGCTGTACATCCTAAGGAATCCGTGATTTCTACACTGTAGGTTCCCGCTCCTATGCTGTCTACT
>JAAEPD010000228.1 GCA_024222455.1 Aureispira sp. | reverse complement strand
TTAACTTTTAGTTTTTAAATCACTTCTATGTTAACACATAGAAATGGAATTTTTTTGAACCTAAATTGTTTTAGTGTGTATATACCAATATTCATTTGGTTTATTTAGGTGAAATGGAAAATATAATTTTTTTATTTCATTTACACACCAAAAAAAAAGAACAAAGCATCTATGCTAATGTTACTTGACATTAGGCCATGAAGCTTTTCTAATTTATTAGAAAATGAGCTGTTATTTTTAGCTTGATAAAGTAAAAATACATGGACTAATTACAATTAAATAGCTTGTCTAAAATTCCCTAGTTTTAATATTAAATATCCAATTATTTTACAACCTTAAAATCTAATAGTATATGTTACGCTCTACAATTTTAAGTTTTACATTTTTGTTGGTAAGTGTATGGTCATTTGCACAGAATATTGCAGTGGATAAAAGTCCTGCATATCAACAAGGTACACCAGAATATTTTATCGATCAGGTAGAATATACTGAAAGTGAAACGATCATTCACTTCAGGGTTAAAACTACATCATTCCCCTATGTTTGGCTAAATCCAGTAGGTGATAGTGACGCTTGGGTGCTAAAAGACAAGGAGTCTGACCAAGTGTTTGAGATGAATAAAATGACAGATATTCGTCGTGGCAACAAAGTAATTCATGAAGAATTAGGTTCTGAAGAGGCTTATTTTTATAGAAAATCAGGTGCTACCAAGTTAGAAGTAACTTGCAAAGTGCACTTTGATCGCCTTCCTAATAGCATAACAACTGTTGATTTAGTAGAGGGACTTGGCAAAGAGTCTTATTCTAACCATTTCAATTGCTTTGATCTTGCACATAAAACTTTTGAAGAAGAAGTTGTTGTACAAGAAGAAGTAATTTCTGTTGATGAGCTTGTTCAAGATATTATAAACGATGATGTAGAGACAATATTTGAGCCAGTTGCTTCTTCCCAAACTACTACTAAAGATGTAGTAATGACTGATGATGAGCCTGTTTTCCGTCAGTTCCAACCAGAATATAGCATCGAAAAGATTGAGTACACAGAGAAGCATACTGTTATGCACTTCAAATTTGCTAGCAAAAGTGCTTATGTAAGTTCTATTTTTTACCCAACTAATTATGGAAGTGAAGCTTGGTTCTTACAAGACAAAAATAGTGACCAAACATTTGAGTTGAAAGCTGTTAAGAACATCAGTTTGAATGGTGAAATGAAAAAGAAAAATCTTGGTAAAAAAGAGTTTTGGGTAAGCCCTAACTACGAAAAATCGACTAACGATTTTACTTGTGAAGTATATTTTGATCGTTTGCCTAATGATGTAACTCTAGTTGATTTGATAGAAGGAGAGGGACAAGAAGCTAATTCTAACCGTTTCAACTGCTTTGATATTCAACTAAAAGTAGAAAAAGAAGAGCCAACTACAACTCCTGTAGTTTTAGTTTTACCTAAAATTGGGGTTACAGAATTAGAGATTCCTGTAGCTATGGTTGATTTAGTTGCAGAGCACCGTCCAGAAGTAACTACACTTCCTGAAGCTCCTGTTACGGAAACTGAAGAAGCAGGAACTGCTCCTCAAGAAAATGGAACATTGGTAGGTTTAGAAACTGTAGAAGCTACTTGGAAATTATATCCTAATCCTAGTAATGCAATCAGCTATATTGAGCAAGAAACAGCTCAGCCTGCACAAGTAGAAATTATGGATATCCGTGGTCAGTTATTGTGGCAAAAAGAAACGCAAGATAGAGTAATTCAATTAGATTTGACTACTTATCCAGCTGGTACTTATGTAGTGAAATTAACTCAAGGAGAAAATGTAACTGCTAAGACTTTAATCATTGAATAACAAATAGTTTAGATAGAATACCCACTAAAAAGCCGCTCTTCAAAAGAGCGGCTTTTTTATTTTATATAGTAATATAAATGTGTTAATCAACTGTACTTTTTTGTATAAAAACCATTGTATTTCCATCAGGATCCATTACTGAAACACTTTGGAGTGTTTCTGCTCCTTCAGTTTTACCTATTATCCTTCCTCCAGATGTTTCTATATCGATTATTAGTTTTTTTATATCTTTTACATAAAAATCAAATTGAAATCTATTCTGTTCAGCTTTTACATCTGCTATTTCATTAGGACATAAAAGAATTTTTACTCCTTTTATCTCACCCATATAAAGTGTATTATTGTAAGCATCAATTTTCTTAAAATCACAGCTAAAGATAGTAGTATAAAAATTGACCATTTCGTTAATTTTGGTCACAGCTATGGTCACTTTTCCTATTTTGAGATCCATTTTTTAGTGTTTTATTTGTAGAATCTATTTCGCAATATAAAAAAAGTGATGCTCTACAGAATAGAACATCACTCATATTATTTATAAACGCTATTAATTTTATTATAGCTTATCCAACCAACTTAATAGCTTTTCAGCTTGGCCATGATTATCATTAGGATTGTAGTACCAAGAAGAAGCAACATTTAAGTGTGTACCTTCTTTGATAGTATGAAACTCTACATTGCTACATTGTACTTTTTGTAGTTTAGATACAAAAGACTCAGCAGCATTGTATTTCACTAAGCCATCTTTGTCTCCATGCATGCAAAATACAGGAATGTCTTCACAACTACTAAAATGATTTACAGGATTTGCTTGACAGAATGTATGGCTAGTAGGAGTGCCAGCATAACTGTGCAAAACTCTAGTTTGAGGCATAGCTCCAATATCTAAAGCACCAGCCATTGCAAAAAAACCTTTAAATAAACTTTGATCAAGACCAATTTTATCAAGCTCTTCTCTATCATACATAAGTAGTGCAGCTAGATTTGCACCAGCAGAAGTTCCTCCTAATATAATTTCAGGATTGGTTTCTCCCTGTTCTTCTAGTATGTCTAAGGTTTTGACTAAGGCAGTAGATATATCTTGACGTAAGTCTTCATACTTATGAACAGGGCCTAATCGATAAGCTCCCATAATAACTCTGTAGCCTTGTTCTGCCAATATTTTGGCTAAAGCTAAGTGCTGATGAGGGCTACCTACATGCCAGCCACCACCATGTAGATATAAGATAGTTTCTTTTTGATAGGGTTTTACTTTTTTTGAATTACAAAGCATTACATATTGACGGTCATGGTCGCCATAAGGAACTTTGACTAACTCGATATCTGTCACTTCTGCTCTAGATAAATTGAGCATGTGCTTAGGTAATCGAGTAGCTTCATGCCACTTGGTGCCTTTAGGAGCTGCTATTTGAACAACTTGAAAAGCCCAAAGGGTAGTAGCCATCAAGAATAGTAAAACAATAGCTTTTCCTTTTAATAATCGTAGATACCAACGTTTTGGGCGTGTAGCTTTACGGGTTTTCAGTAGGTAAAGGCTGAGGACTGATGTTAGGACTAAAGTAGGGTAGAAAATCGATTCAAACATAGAGGTTCTTCTTCATTTTTTGGTTATGGAAAATGGAATTAATCTTAAAGCTTTAGAACAAAGGTAGTGGTAGCTCTAAAGCTTAGCAATGACATAGGTTAGTATATAACATTAGTTCATGAAGCTATTCTAATAAGTTGATAATTAAAAGGGGGATAAAACTTTTGATCATTTTCTTAGTAGAAAAATTAGCTGTTATTTTTAGCTTGATAAAGTTAAAAGTACATGACTATTTAATATTAAATAACTAGTTAAACAAACAACAAAAATCACACCATTTTCAAGTTTTTTTAAGGCTTAAAATAGATGAAATCATTGCAGATTAAAACCTAGTAAAATAAAATACGAATTAAATAAGAAAACCCCAAATCTTATTTTAAAGATTTGGGGTTTCTAAGGTAGAAAGCTATGTTTTTTATGAGAATACAATATCCATGCAAGTGCATATTTTATCAGCAGCATCTGCTAAGGCTTCTTCTGTATGCCCTGCAGAAACGAACCCAACCTCGTAACCAGAAGGGCCTAGGTAGATTCCTCTGTCCAATAATTCTCCATGCAAAATCTTGAATTTATCCATGCTTCCTGCATCAATTTGGTCAGCTCTTGTTATTTCTTCTTTAGAGAAGGCAATCCAAAAGATAGAACCAATTGTATTGATGTGTATACCATAATTCTTATTATCACAATAAGTCTGTATAGTCTGAACAAAGTTCTTTGTTTTTTGCTCCAAATTGCTGTAGAAGTCAGGTTGCAATAATTGTTGAGCTGTTGCATATCCCGCAGCCATAGCAACAGGGTTCCCTGATAATGTACCTGCTTGATAAACTGGCCCATCAGGAGCTACATGCCCCATGATTTCAGCATTGGAAGCATATGCGCCTACAGGCATTCCTCCACCAATTATTTTACCATAAGTAATGATATCTGGCTGTATACCATAGTAACCAGCAGCTCCCTCAAATCCTACACGGAATCCAGAGATTACCTCATCAAAGATCAATAGTACATTGTGAGCAGTACATACTTTTCTCAAATGTTCTAAAAAGCTTTTGCGTTGTAGCAATAGACCATTGTTCGCAGGTACAGGTTCTATGATGATACAAGCAATATCATGTCCTAGTTCTTCCAATGTTTTATCCAATATATCAGGACTGTCTAAAGGTAGTACTAAGGTTTCTTTAGCGAAAGAGTCAGGAATGCCAGCAGATGTACTTACTCCAAATGTAGCTAATCCAGAACCAGCTTTTACCAATAGAGAATCTACATGTCCATGGTAGCAACCTTCAAATTTTAGGATCTTAGATTTTCCAGTATAACCTCTAGCTAAACGAACGGCAGACATTACAGCCTCTGTTCCTGAGCTTACAAAACGTAATTTGTCTACATAGCTATTGTTCTCCAAAATAAGTTGTCCTAGTTTGTTTTCCCAACGTGTAGGTGTTCCAAAAGAGGTACCATGGCTTACTGTTTCTATGATAGTTTCTCGAACAGGAGCATTGTTGTGGCCCAAAATTAGAGGACCCCAAGAGCAACAAAAATCAGTGAATTTGTTGTCATCCTCATCCCAAATATAGCAACCCTCACCATGTTTTATGAATAGGGGAGTTCCTTTTACAGATTTGAATGCACGGACAGGAGAGCTCACTCCTCCAGGGAAATAATTTTTAGCTTCTGAGTATAAGGCTTCTGATATTTTACGTTCCATAAAGTACTTACTTATGTGTGTGAATAATGTTAAGCCAAAAGTAAGCAATTATTCAACTTCTTCCAACTTTTGTTTTTTGTAGAGATCATAGTAGTAACCCTTGTTGGCAAGTAGTTCTTCGTGGGTGCCTTCTTCCACTATTGCACCTTCATCCAATACTATAATTTTATCAAACTCAAGTGCTGCATATAAGCGATGAGTAATGATGATTGTTGTTTTATCAGAGCAAACTTGGTTAAGATAATTCGTGATTTGAGCCTCAGTTTTGGTGTCTACAGCCGATAAACAATCGTCTAACAGAATAATATCAGGCTCCTTAATCAAGGCACGAGCAATCGAAATCCGTTGCTTTTGGCCTCCAGACAAAGTTACTCCACGTTCCCCTACTACCGTATCAAACTGCTCAGGGAGCTGCATTATTTCATTATAAATAGCAGCATAGTTTGCATAGGTCTCGATCTCTTTTCTACTAACATCTTTTTTTGCAAAGGCAATATTGTTGGCAATCGTATCCGAAAATAGAAAGACATCTTGTGGGACATAGCCAATCCGTTCCCGAAGATGGGCAAGATTATGCTGTTGAATATTTGTGTTATCTATTAGAATATCTCCAGAACTAGTATCGTACATTCTCACTAATAAGTCTGCAATAGATGTTTTGCCACTACCTGTACGACCAATAATAGCTAGTTTTTGCCCTTTGTGTAGATCAAAAGAAACGTTTTTGATTGCTTGAATTCCTGTATCTGGATAAGTAAAAGATACATTTTTGAAGGTAATTTGGCCTTTGATAGGAGATGTTTCGATATGATTATTAGGTATTATATCTGGAGTTGTTTTCAAAAACTCATTAATACGTTTTTGAGAGGCAGCAGCTCGTTGTATAATAGAGGCAACCCATCCAATAGAAGTAACAGGCCAAGTCAGCATATTTATATAAATAACAAACTCTGCAATGTTCCCCGTAGTAATAGAACCATCTGCAACCAATAATCCTCCTACATATATTGTAATAATAGTACTTGCGCCAATAAGCATCAGCATCAAAGGTCTGAAAAGAGCGTCTACTTTAGCTAATTTTAGAGATCGATTCTTATATTCTTCGCATTCTTCACCAAAATAACTACCCATTGGTTTTTCCTGCACATAAGATTTGACTACTCGTATTCCTGAATAAACCTCTTGAGATAAGCTATTGAGTGTAGAGAGTTGATTTTGAATTTGTTCACTATGTTTATTGATAATACTGGTAACATAATAAATTGAAAAGGATAGAATAGGAAGTGGAATAAGGGCATACATCGTTAGCATAGGACTAACTTGGAGCATTGCATAAATAACCATAACACAAAGTATGGTTAGATTGATGCCATACATAATTGCTGGACCTAAATACATACGGACCTTACTAACATCCTCTGTTATACGAGCCATCAGATCACCTGTATTGTTACGCTTGTAGAAGGCTAAGGTTAGTTTCTCGTAGTGGGTAAAAATTTCATTGCGTAAGTCGTATTCAATAAGACGAGACATTACAATGATCGTTTGCCTCATGAAATACATAAAAACACCCATTAATAGAGCAAAAATAAGTGTCAACCCTCCAAAAAATAAAAGATTTTGACTTATGTTTTGGAATAGAGTGTCTTGAGCCTCAAACCCGTTGTAGAGTTTGTATAAGGTTACATTTTCAACAACTAAGTCTAGGGCATAGCGAATTACTTGTGGTTGCAACACTCTAAAATAGTTAGAGGCACCTACAAATACGATCCCTAGCAATAAATGCCATTTATACTTTAAGAAATATTTATTGAGAAAAGCGAGTTCTTTCATGTTCTATATAACCTATCATGCTCAAATGTTGAATGTTAGATGTATGAATGTTGAAAGAAAAAGGAAGAAATAGACTTAAAAATAAGCTTTGAAGTAAGCAAAAACAAAAAGTAGATGCTACTAGGCTCTAAAACTAATTAAACTTTAAACATTTAAACAATAAACATTGGCTAAAGTGGCTAAGCCAATTTAGCTGACCTATCTACTAATGCTGAACAAAAGTACAGTTATTTAGTTTGATAAGCCACAAAACTAAATGCTTATTTACTTAACATTAAGCGATTTTTCTAAGACAATTCCTGCAAAATTATCAGAGCTATAGACTTTATGCCCCCAATGACGTTTAATTCTGTCGAAACCAAGCTTAGTCCAGAATCGAATTCCTGGCCAATTTTTGAGCGCAACACCCAATTCGATATACTGAAAACCTAATTTTTGGACTTCTATACAGAGTTGAGAGATCACTTCTATTCCAAAACCTTGTTGTTGGAAGTCTTTATGAATTAGAAATGTGCCAATCCATAGTGTATTTGGACTTGGGTAACCATGATAAAGCTCCAAAAATCCAATAGGTTTGTTCTTAAATAAGACAGTTTGTAACCTTGCATTACTCAGAATTCCATTTGGTGGCAGCTCTGGAGTCTGGTATATTTGAGAAATGAATGTAGGAGAATATTCTTTTGCACGACCTTCCCAATCTAGAAGATAACGACAAGAATCATAGACCTCTTGAGTAGCTGTAATAGTATCAATACTTAAGTCTTGGATGACTAGCTGAGTACTTGTCCAAATGTAGGGAAGTAGTTGCATTATAAAAAATGAATGAAGGAGTACAAAAACAAAAAAGCCACACCCGAAGGTATGGCTTTGTATATCATATATTTCTCTTAAGAGAAGTATTGACTATTTGTAGATCAAGTCCCAAACGTAAGTCTCACCTGGGTAAGTTGACATACTCCATGTGTTATTATTAACTGAGTAAGTATGGTTGTAATCAGTTACTCTAATTCTATCATCAGTAGTAGAAGTAGTAGTAGTGAAGTCATCTTCTTTTACTGAACGAACAGCAGTGAAGTCATTAGCAACTAACTCAACAGTTAAACCATAAGCTGTAGCAGGTACAGTAAAGGTATAAGTGTGATCTTCGTCACCATCGTTAGAGCTACTTCCTACAACAGTAGTTACGTCATAAGTTTGAGCAGCTTTGATACCTTCAACATACAATTCGCTTACATTACCTACACCAGAGTGTACTAAGTAACCGTTAGTGTTAGCAGCACCCATAGAACCTGAGCTAAAGTCTACTTTACCAGTGATTTTAGCAGTTACTGGAGCTGTTTTCTCATTGTTTTTGTAGCTATTCGCACCATTGTTAATAAGGTTTTCCATCTCTAGAGTACCCATTACAGTAGCAGTACCTAAACCGCTAGTAGGGATCATAGTAACGATAGTAGAAGCAGTACGGTTAGTGTGGTTGTCAATGTGAGTGTTATCACCAGCATTAGAATCTTGTAAGTCAGCTGTAAAGTGAGCAGAAGCATGACCACTAGCGCTTACAGATACAGAAGCAATTCCGTAAGTAAGACCAGAGAATGCAGCAACACCGTTAGCATCAGTAGTAGCAGTTGCTACTTCACCAGCTACAGCTACAGCTACAGTAGCGCCAGAAACGCCTTGAGGAGAACGGAAAGAACCATCAGCTTGAGCAGTTACTACTACACTGTAATCTACAGTTCTGTTATAAACAGCATCACCAGACCAGTAGTCTTGAGATGTAGTGTTTGTGTTAGTACTTGTAGTAGTTTCAGTAGTAACTAGTTCTTTTTTACAAGAAGTAGAACCAAATGCAAGAGCACCTGCTAAAGCGAAAAGTCCTAATTTAGATGTTAGCTTTTTCATGTTTTGAGTAAAATTTTTAATTAAAAAGTTCAACAATTATTTATATATATTTTGTAATCAAAATATTCAACAGAATTTGTTTTTGTCACCTATTTGATGCCATGGGTTTTAAACCGATGCAAAGGTAAATCCTTTGTTTTAATAAAGCAAGGGTTTTTAAAAAAAAACACAATTTTTATTAAATCCTTGTTCTAAAAATACACTTGTACTATTTTCAATAACCATGCCGAAACAAACAAGTAAACCTTTTTTTTACGTAATTAACTTAAAAAAGTTGCATTTGAGCATTAATTATTTTTTTAGGAACTTTTAAATCCCAATTACAAACCTTATTTACTTGTTCTATCAAGTATGTACAAGTTTCAGGTGTTTGTAAATTATCAGGTTGATGTGCAAAAAAATAAACTTCTTGTAAGCCCATTTGTATCCAATTTTTCAAAGTGTGCACCCAACTATCTATTCTTTCATAATCACTAGGGACTAAATTGTTTCCTACAAAACGAATAGTAGCAATAGGTGTAGTTAAGTGCATATGTAGCACATCTCTTCGTCCAGCTACATCAGTTAAGACAACGCCAACTGCTCTTGCCCCTAATAAGGTCATTAAATTTTTATAATTGTTTGGATTGTTAAACCAATCTTCATGGCGCAACTCTATAGCCAAAGGGACTTCATTGGTTGGAAATCGATCTAAAAAGCTTTTTAATATAGACAGTCTTTTAGGTCCAAAGGTTGGAGGCAGTTGCATAAAACTAATGCCTAATTTTTCTTTTAGGCCTTTTATTGATTCACAAAACAACTCTATAGTATTATTAGATAATCCTAAATCAGTACTATGACTGATGACTTGAGGTATTTTAGGTGCAAATTTGAAATTAGCACTCGATTGCTCATACCATTGTTTTATAGTAGAAGGTTTAGGAATACGATAATGTGTAGTATTGAGTTCAATAGTATTGAACTGTCTGGAGTAGTGGTATAAAAAGTCTTTAGTTTTGCTTTGAGCAGGATAGTAGCTGCCAACCCATTCTTTCATAGACCAACCCGTACACCCAAAGGAGAATTTTGGGGTATTTAGTTTAGGAGTTCGTTGCAATAGACTATACGTCTCTTTAGGAATTGGGGGCAACGAAAAATCTACATGATCTATGTTTTGTAGTTTTCCGAACTTCATAAAAGGTTTTCGAATTAGGGATATATTCTTGAAATCGAATATACTATAAGATTTTTGGCAAACCAAACTTTTGAACTAGATATTCTACCAATGTACATATTCTATCTATTAATATAGAAAAAGTCTAAATTTAGACTGGTTAAACGATTTAGATAAGAATTGCTAGAAAGTACTATTTATCGAACTTATAACTTTAACATTTGAAGAAGTGTTAAAAAACTAATTGCTTAGTTAGAAGGTATGTTTTTTGTGTAAATTTAAGTACACACATACACCTGTCTATAGATTTTTCATCACTGCAAAAAATTAAAGGACTATGAAAGCATTGCGTACAAAGATTTTGTACAGTTTAGGGATTTGTTCAATGGCATTGAGCTCCTGTCATGTAACTCATGTACATCATCACTACCCTGACGAAACAGTAGAAACTACTGTTGAGAAGACAAGTAAGGCACCTGTTGATGACTTATATTATGACGAGACTTATGCTGATGAGAATGTTGATCCGCCTACTCCTACTGAGAATGAGCCACCTCAACCCGATCCAGAAGTAGAGATCGATGAGTATGTATTTGACGAAAACGACAGAGGTGGTTATAATTATACTACACGTATTCGGAGATTTCATCAACCAGCAAGAGGATTTAATTATTATAGCGATTATTATGTAGATGCCTATTGGTATGATCCTTATTATGCAGGGACTACTATATATGTAGTAGGTGATTATTGGAATCGACCACGATGGAATAGAGGTGGATATTGGTCTAATGGAAGAGTATCTGTAGGTTGGGGATGGAATTCTTGGCGTGGTTGGAACAACTACTGTTGGACTCCTACTTGGCGATATAATCATTGGTACAACTCCTACAATTCAGGGTGTTGGAATGGACACTACCACAACCGCTGGTATGGACATCATCACCATCACAATCATTATTGGGGATGGGGTGGTAGAAATAATAACAACTACTATGCAAACTCACATCCTAGACACACTAATTATTATACTACAAGACATACACGTACTTCTAACACATACCGTAGAGGTGGAGGTAGAGATGGCTCTCTAGTTAGTAATAATCCAAACTTAGGTTATAATACCAAACAACCTGCAACTAACGGACGTGTAACGAATACTCGCCCAACTCGCAGTAGTGGACACAGAGCAACTAGTACAACTTCATCGACTAGACCAAGTACCTACAACACAGGGCAAGTTCGACCTAACCCTAATACAACAGCGAGTAGTAGCACAACAAGGCCATCGAATTCTACATCATCTACAAGATCTAGTACTTATAATACTAGACAGGTTCGACCGAATCCTAATACAACTGCAAGTAGTACTAGACCATCTACATCAAGTACAAGGTCGAGCACTTATAATACAAGACAAGTTCGACCGAATCCGAATACTAGTAGCACAACAAGATCGTCTAGCACAAGACCAAGTAGTGGTACACATAGAGCAACTAGTCCAAGTAGAACCTATAGCAGTAGATCACAATCAAGCACAAGACCAAGCAGCTCTACACGTAGTAGCAGCACTAGATCTTCTAGTCCAAGCAGAACTTATAGTAGTCGTTCTCATTCGAGCAGTCGCCCAAGTGCAAGCTCATCTAGTAGAGGAAGTTCAAGTTCAAGAGGGTATAGCAGCAGTCGAAGTTCTAGTCGTCCATCTACATCTAGGTCATCCTATGGAAGTTCTTCAAGAAGTAGTGCTTCAAGTAGTCGTTCTTCTTCTAGTTCAAGAAGTAGTTCATCAAGAAGCAGCTCATCAGGAAGTCGTTCTTCTAGTGGATCTCGATCATCATCAAGTTCTAGTAGAGGTAGAAGATAAGTGAATCTAAAACAACTCACTATTTAGATTTATGTAGAGCAGTAAGGCAATTGTCTTACTGCTTTTTTATTGGAAGGTGCTTAACCATTCATCCAGAAAAGGATCAAGATGTTTTCTTATAAAAAAGTGGTTACCTTTAGTAATATCTAGGGTAGCTGTAGGAATGTCTTTTACAAATTTATCGCCCCAATGTGCAGAAGTAATCTTATCCTTGTCTCCATAAAAAAAATGTATAGGCAGTTGTTGCTGCAGAACATACTGTTTGAATTTTTTTAGTTGGATAGGAAACTTATAAAAAGCAACCCATATGTTGAATAGTCTTTGGCGATGTTCCTCACTTTTGAGTTGGCGTTCAAACACATGATAAGTAGAAGCATTGAGTAATCCAACCTTATGTCCTAAATAGAAAAACTTAGCAATCCAATTTGGTTTACGAACCACCCAACGCAAAAATCGTCTAATCCAACCAGGAAATAACCATTTGTTGTAAGCAAGAGTGGGCTGAAAACCTGCTGAAGCCACAAAAAATATACGTTCTATTTGGTTTTGAAAACTATTATAAATTGCCAAAGGGAAACGTCCCCCCATACTATAAGCTAGTAGACTAAAGTTTGTTTGTGTTTGTTTATTGAGTATAAACTCAACCAATTTTACAATATCTTGAGGCGAAAAATGACTAGCTTGCCAAGCTGTTTGCCCATGATAGGGGAGGTCTATAGCTATAACTGTATAGTGTTTAGCTAAGCTAGGTTCTAATTTCAAAAACAATTCACAACTATCTCCATAGCCATGAAAAGCCAATAGCAATTTAGCCCCCTCTCCAAACTGAATAGCATGGATAGTATGTTCTTGGTATTGCCAAAAATGTTCTTGATGGTTCATGGCCATTGTATCCATACTAGATATTAAACCTTCTTCATGTACAACTGAGCATATTTAGCAATATACTTGCCTAGTATATCAAACTCTAAGTTGATAGCATCGCCTACTTTTATATGTTTGAATGTAGTATGCTCGTGCGTAAAAGGAATAATAGCCACTGAGAACAAGTCATCCTTAGGTTCTACTACTGTTAGGCTCACCCCATTGATGCAAACAGAGCCTTTTCCTACCAAAAGATGTTCTTCAGTAGGTGTGTATTTAAATGTATAATACCAACTCCCATCTACAGGTTTCACTTCTACACAAGTCCCTGTAGTATCCACATGTCCTTGTATGATATGACCATCTAGGCGAGCATTGTGTTGCATAGCACGTTCCAGATTTACTTCATCACCTATTTTTAGATCACCCAAGTTGGTCAATTTCATAGTTTCTTCTATGGCTGTTACAGTATATTCATTGCCTTCAATAGCAACTACAGTAAGGCAAACGCCATTGTGTGCAACACTTTGATCTATCTTAAAATCCTTAGTCAGCTCAGATGTAATAGTCAAGTGAATATTAGTGCCATCTTTTTCTATTTTACTCACTTTTCCAAGTGTTTCTATGATTCCTGTAAACATGTCTTATAGTTTTCTATGAATAATCTATTCAAATGTAAATAATGCTCAAATATATAAAAAAGTCCGAACAGGTTCTAAGTATTTATCCAAATTAGAATCGTACACTAACCTTAAATATTACTATTAGTTTTTATGTACAAGTTAAAGCCATTATACGTACTTTATATTGTACTTAGAACATAACAAATAACTCTCTAAAAAGATCAATTATGTATTCCAAAATTACGATTTTTATTCTATTCCTTTGTTTAGGGACTAATCCTATAGATGCTCAAATAAGCCCTTGGGGAACCGGAACGACTACCAATCAACTTTTAGGCGATTTAGATGATACTACAGTTGTGTTTGCTTCTCAATCAGGTTGGGGAAATTATGGGTTTTATCCTAATCCTAATGCTTTGTTGGCTAATTATACCTATGATATTTATGTTCCAACAAGTTATAATGGGCTTAAACCTTTTGGTTTGATTACTTTTATCAATTCAGGCAATAATGGAGGCCTGATTAGTTCTTGGATACCTGTATTGGAGGAGAAAAATTTGATTTTGATAGCTGGAGATAATATTGGGAATCCCATTAATGTGGATATCCGAATGGGGGTAGCTATGGCTGCAGTATACAGAATGAAAGAGCTGTTGAATATAGATAGTACCCGAATCTATACATCAGGTAATTCTGGTGGTGCTCGAATGGCTTCTGTCTTGGCCTATACTTATCCAGAGTGGTTTTTTGGCTCGGTGCCGAATTGTGGATCATCCTACCTTAGGCAAGTTGATCAAGACTACGAAACCTATAGCCCTAATAGTAATTATGAATACACTATACCGTTTTCTACAGCAGACCTAAACTATGTCAAATCCTTTGATAGAAGATATGGGATAATGACTTCCTTCGATGATTTTAGGGAAGGTGATATTATGAATATTTACCATAACGGGATGATGGAAGATGGTATCAAAGGTAAGTTTTTAGAACTGGCAGGCCCACATTGTACTACTAGTACCGAACATTTTAGAGATGCTATCAATTTTATAGAACATCCACATATAACCAAAATAGCAGATGATTTTGATGCCATGGCAATTGTTGGAAATGGGTTTAAATTAGCTGCAGCTAATCTTCAAAATAGTAAACTGAACTTGATGCACAGTAGCAATACTTTGGCAAGGGCTTATTCTAGAGATTTGTTTCAGTGGAACGATGCTAAAGGGAGTATTTTGACTACAACAGTTGCCTGTGATTCTGCTAGCTACAATCAAAATTCAGTATTTCATATAGGTATGTATGGCCTAGATCAAGCAGATACATTTTGTGATACTATTGGCTCTACAGTACTGAATGGACGTTCTTCTATTCTTACTACTATAGTTTATGATGGCCTTCAACCAACATTATATCTTATATTAGAAAACCCTACTTTGGGGATAAGTAGTGATACCATTTTTCAAGCTACATTTAGTGATTGGACAGCAGCAAATACTTTAGATATTAAATATCATTTGTGGGATAAAGAGATGCGCGTAGAGTTTAGTAATCACTTTTCAACACCTACAATTTCTAGCACTAGTGCTAAATTATTAGATGACGATCGTTCTGTTAGGGTTCGTTGGAATGAACTAACTGCTAATGCTACTTATTGGGGAACCAATGATTGGAAAAATGGAACTTTATTGACCTATGCAGCAGAACGTATAAATTCTGCACTAGCAAGTTCTGAGCTTTCTATAGATTATCTGAATTTAGTGTTTGCGGATACTACTAGTGTATTAGAATTGCCAATAGAACAAGTCGTTTTGCAACAAAATGGGAATAATTTATCTGTTCCTACAGGATTAGGTGCTTACCAATGGTTTTTGGATGGAAATGCTTTGCCTAGCGATACTTCTAATACTCTCAATGCTGTGCAAAGTGGGAATTACCATCTAAGCATTTATACAGGCAGTAATTGTGAAGTGCTATCAGATACACAAACTGTAGTACTTTCAGCTATTTCGGATATAGAGAACTCACCAATATCTATCTATCCTAATCCAAATAAAGGAGAGTTTAATATAGTGTTGGGTGAAGAAGGGGCAAGTGTAGAACTCTTAACAACTATGGGACAATCTATCTTGTCTAGAGAGCTTATTTCAGGGACTAATATTATTCGAACCAATAGACTGGCTGCAGGATTATATTTTCTAAAAATTAGGAGAGCAAATGCCTCTAAAACAGAGACTCATAAGGTGATTATACAACAATAAATAAGGAAACTAAATGTGTACCCCCTCTCTTGTAAAGAGGCTAGGGGGATTTTCTACAGTATAAAAATAAAAGTGCCTGAATTTCTTTTTGAAATTCAGGCACTTTTTATCTAACTATATGTTATTTACTTTTTACCTCGTATGATATGGATATAACCTTTCAACTGAATCTGTTGAGCACCAACCAATTTATTTTCGGTGACCAAACAAGTGTAAAAATAAACACCTTCTGCTAAAGGTTGGCCAGTGTTCATGTTTCGACCATCCCAATTGATAGCAGGATCGGTTGTCTCAAATACTAGTTGTCCCCAACGGTTAGTTACCTTAAAGTCTATCTCTGCAATATAACGATAAGGCATGAAAGGAGTATAAAGGTCGTTGCGTTCATCACCATTAGGAGTGAATACGTTAGGCAACCTGTAAATAGGACAGTTGTCTGTTTGAATAATTTCGCTAGGTGCACTTTCGTTGCCTCCTCCATTAGCTTGTATAGAGTCAATAGTAGTTACATAATAACAACCTGCTAAATTAGTAGTGCTCGGTTGGTGTATGAATAAGCTATCACCTAAATCAGAAGACTCTGCCAATAATTGATAATTCCCATCACAGTTCTCCGCAAAATAGACTCTATATTTTGCAACATCGTTACCGCAAGTATCTTGTCCCTCAGAAATTCTGCTCCATGTAATTGTATTGCTCAAAGCCTCCATAGGAGTATTGTCTGCTACATTTGCACAACCTAGTACAGAAGCAGAAGATGAAACTTCTACTTTGGCAGGAGGGCAAGGTGCTACTGTATCCAATGGAATCCCACAAGCTCTTTGAGATTTATTCAACAATGGATCTAGAATATTTGGAATACCATAGGTCCCAATACTTTTGACATAATAGCAATACTCTTCACCATTTGTTAATCCAGTGTGTGTGTAGCTTTGAGCAGTTACTGTATCCAACACTGTATAGTTTCCACTACCTGTAGGTGTTTCTACATAAACAACATAGCGCTCATTTGTCCAATCAACTTTTTCTGACCAAGAAAGGACTGTTTTTTGGTCTGTTGCAGCTACATTCAAGAATATAGATGAAGCAGGTTCTGTATCTCCAATAGTATCATTTGCTGCAAAAAAGCGTATTTTATAACTATAAGGAGTTCCTTCTGTATTCAGTCCTGTATCCACAAAAGAAGTATCATTGGCTAAATGAAAAGCAGTATAGGTAGGCGATGTAAAAATAGGAGTTACTCCAAAATTATTTCCATTCATATCATCCGAACGGAAGAGTTTGTATTGATATGGAGGTGGATTCTGAATGGTATCCAATTCCTCGGCATTTGGTTTAGACCATTGCACAAAAATTACTCCTGCAGTGGCACTTGTTGAGTCTACATCTACATTTGTTATAATAGGTAAATCTTGAGACATTTGAATACAAGCTTCATTAGAGGTTTTGCTAGACACAGGGCTATGGAAATTGACAATAGCACCATTGTTATAGACAGGTGTTCCAAATTCTCCTAAAACCCTATAGCTATAGACCCCACCTCGTTCTATATCAGTATCTGTATAAGTATAATAATTGCCATTAGCTGTTTTGATTAAGGTCGGATTTATGCGTTTATAACCTTTGCCAGCTAAGCCAACTTCGCAAGAGTCTGGAACAAAATCGTCACAAACTTCTTTGCGCCATACCGTGAATCCAAAAAATCCAGGAGAAGTTTCGCAAGCATAAGGAGCCTTCCATTGGAGCTTGACAGAACCATTCAATACTTCAGCTTCTAAGCTATCTGGAGCAGGAGCCATCACAGTTATTCTAACAACCTTAAAGGTGGCTAAAGACGCATCTACACCATTTTTTAAGTATTCATCTCTAGCTTTAAATACTAATTGATAAGGTTGTTCTTGTATATGATCACAGACTGTTTGCCAACGGAATGTACTACTATCAGGGTTGCCTACTACATTAGTGAATGTAGCTGGAGAAACCATATTAGGGTCAAACAAAGGTCCACCTGTACCAGTTAAAGTTACGGGTTGGATTGGGTTAATATCTAGGTCATAAGTCGTCACCTCAAACTCTATCAATTCTCCCGCTTCTACACAAATATCGTCAGATGCATTCAAAATAGGAGGAGTGTTTTGCTCATTTCTAATTTCTATTTGAATATCACGAACGATTCCACCTAAATAGACGCCATTCCTATAGGACTTGACTAATATAGCGATATTGTATTCCCCTGCTTGCTGAGGATAATTCCATGTAAAAAGACCTGTAAGAACATCAAAGGTAAAGTTGTTGTTAGGGCCAGGGCTAATGTCTGATACTAGTTGATAACCAGGTACAGCTAAGTTGTTGTTGCCTTGCAATGGAGTAACCAACTCATAAGCTACGCTATCTCCATCTGGATCATAAGCATTAGGAGTATGTTGGAATGTTTGTCCAATAACACCAAAATCAATAGGTGGCTCTAGTAGTATTGGCGAACTATTGTTGCCATAAGTAGATGTAGAAAACAAAAAGACTTCTGTTTGTAAGTAAAATGGGGTGTTAACAGAGTTCCCTCCATTTATATTCAAAATATTATTATTCCGATTAGGGTCTTGCATTGAAATAATATAAGGCTTACCAGGCGCAGGACTAGGCCCTGGATAGGTATGTGTAGCAACATAAGTATTTCGACGAATATCATTGTATATATCAACTTTGGTTGTTCTCGGAACAACTTCGTCAATACCATCGCCCCATTCTACAGTAAGATCATCTCTATCTGCATGAATACTTTGCCCACTTAATTTGGTATAAGTGGTTATCGTCATTTCTACAGTATTGGGCCCTGTCTGTTTGTAAGTAATTTCGCCAGCACGATTGTGAGTAGCCTGCACGTGGTAGACGATGCCTATAATGAACAGCATTGTCCAAGTAAATATATTTAGTGTTTTTGTCATCATGTTATTCCCTATATATTAATTCCCTTTGTCCTCTTTTGCAACAAAAATCACCCCATAGTGTTTTATTGCTCAAAGTTTAATGGCAATTCTTTTACAATTTCGAAACAAGTCATCAGCTCTGCACAAATACGATCTACTACTTTGTTATCCTTGCTCAAACTTTCGTTTATGTTCGGTTCCAATAAGTTACGGCTACCTATTGCCACTGCAATATACACCAAACCCTTTCTGTCTTGAAAAGACATTGAAATATCACTATTAAAGGTTTTTCGAACTTCCAAAATACCTTCTAGCATATCATCACTTAATATACGTTTAGCTTCGTCAGGGGTGTCTGTATAAATAGCAAAATAGCGTTCAAATTTTTCTTGATGCTCCATATTCATCAATTCTCCACGATCTGTATGACCTTGTATGTTCTTATTAAAGCGGTCAATGAAGTTTTCAGATTTTTCGGGTAATACAAATGTTTTACCTTTAAAACTAGTTTTGACATCTACTATCATGAATATACCGTTGAACAGATCAACAGTATTTTTGCCAGAAAGATTTTTGGCTACAATTTCCGAAAACCGAACAGGTAACCCTCCTATAGTACCTTCAAACAAATCCTCTCCACCATAGCCTTCATAGGCCTCTGTGTCAAACAATCCACTAGCATCAAATTCAGCTTCACTAATATATTTAGTGGGAGCATAACTCATATCAGGCTTAACCGAATGTACTATTTTTTCGAGAAGGGTTGATTTAAATTTATGTTGATAATTCTGAATGTACTTCAGATAAGCATTGAAATACAACCAAACTGTAGCTGCAGCACACAAACCCATTCCGATTAAAAAAAGTAGGGTGTAGTCTGGATAAAATACTGCCATCCCAATTATACAAGCCACAAATAAGATCATTGGCAAAGCCAATAAACTCTTACCTCGATTGGCCATTTTGAGTTGATCTAAACGATATTCCTCTAGTAGTTTTTGTACAGAGGCTAATTCTTTTTGTATAGTTGCTAAATCCTTCATGGTATAGTCTTAAATACTCTTATTACTTATTAAATCGTTGAAAAAGCTAAGAGCGTTGATTATAGTTGTATTTTTTTTATTAAAATATGATTATTGATCCTGTAAATTCAAGTCCTCAATAATACTAAAACAAAGAATCAATTCATCATACAGTTCTTGTAATAAACTGTTTTCGAGAATACTTTGTTTTGAATCGACTTCAAACAAATTTTTACTACTACTGATGGCAATATACACATTATGATCAATAAAACTTAACCGGACATTAGAGCCCCATTTGTAGCGCAAATCATAAATAGCATTGAGCATAGTTGGAGTCAGTATTCTATGAGCTTCTTCCTCTTCTTTACTATAGACCACAAACTCTTTTTCAAATTCAGGATGTTCCTCAAAGTGTACTAATTGTCCTCCTTGAAAAAGTTTGCCAAAAGTTTTTTGAAAAAACTTACCTACACTACCAAACATACTTTCTGCCGAATCTGGTAACACTGCCACCTTACCATAAGTTCTTTTTTGCATTTGAACCACAAAAAATAATCCATCAAAAATAGTAGTAGTGGTTGTTTTTCTATTATTACCTGAGCCGTTAGTAGTTACTTTTTTGACTGCTAATTCTGAAAATCGAACTGGAGTATGTTCTATTGTACCATCAAAAAAATCTTCACCACTATATCTATTGTGGCTACCAAATAGTTGGCTTGAGTTAAAATCATTGCTATCAATATGTCTCTTTGGAGAGAATTTTATGGATGGATAAAATTCGTGAACCAATTGTGTGAATACTTCTTCTTTGAAATGCTCTTCAAACTGGTTTAGGTGTTTATTGATTGCAAAAATATAGATGCATATGAATGTTCCAACAGCCACTACCATAGTTATAATGCCAAACACTAAACCATCCTCTCCCTGCAATAAAAAATAGCCTCCTAATAGTGCAATGAGTACAGGAACTATCTGATACTTCCAGCCTTGTTTAGCAAGTTCTAGTTTTTCTAGTCGGAATTTCTCTACTCGTCTCAGAGTAGGGGCTATTTGTTGGCGTAGTTCACTGAGACTTTTCATGTAGTAGATCGATTAGATAGATTATTGGCAACCCTTTAAGGCAGTCTTTACATCATCTAATTTAATGAAATCTCGTTGATTTCCCCATGCGTTGTTGATATAATTAAGGATATTAAGAATTTCTACATCACTTATTTTAGCATTAGGCAACATTTCTCCATCGTATTCTATACCATTGACTTGCATTTTTCCCTTTAGGCCATTCCGAATCATGCAAGCAGCTGATGCTCCTGCATTTTGGAGTACATCAGCTTTAGCCAAAGGAGGAATCAACCCTTCTAAGCCCGAACCATCATCCATATGGCAGTTGGCACAATGTCTTAAATACAAAGGTTTTCCCTCAGCATAAGGATCATTGATGCTAGAGCAAGCTGAAAAAAACAAGCAAAACCAAACCAATAGGAAGATATAATTAGTCATCTTTCTCACTTAATAAAACATCAATATCTTTTATGAGCAAATCTACTTTTTTAGGGTCAGTACCATCGTACATACCTCTTATACGACGTTTGCGATCGATCAGTGCCAAATATCCACTGTGATCAAAACCTCCAGGAGCTTCTTTGTCTTCAAATGCTGCGATATAATACTCATTGGCAATAGCATAGATCTCACTTTTTACGCCTGTAACCAAATGCCAACTGTCTGAACTGATATTGAGTTTGTTGGCATACCAAGCTAAACGGCCAACAGTATCATACTTAGTGTCGATAGAATGTGATAAAATCAAGAAGTCGTCCTTATCTCGATGTGCCTCATCTACTCTTTTGAGCTGTTTTTTTACCTTAGGGCAAATAGTAGGACAAGAGGTGAAAAAGAAGTCTGCTACATATACTTTCCCATCAACCGATTCGCCTGTTACAGCGTTACTATCTTGATTTACAAATTGAAAATCTGGAATTGTATGTTCTAATGAATCAATAGTTTTTTTGCCATCAACTATACGTTCTACAGGTATCTTACGACCTAAAATAGGCAACTTTTTAGTGGGCGCATCACCACAAGAACTCAGTATGAATAGGCTAAACAGTAACCATAAGGTTAAATCACGCATCTTTATATTAATTTTTGATTGATTTGGTTTAATAATTTAAGCGCAAAGGTATGATTTGGGCGCAACTTGAGCATCTTTTTGCAATATTTTTTGGCTAATTTAGACTGATTATAGTCGTAAAAGTAAAAAGCAGCCAACTTCTCAAATTTTTCGAGCAACTCTTGCACATCTTTTGTGGTAAATAAGCCTCCTTTCTGAATTCCTCGCAGGTAGTGTTTTTCTGCTAATGCATACTCTCCTTGTTGTTTGTACAAATCACCTAAACCTGTGAACGAATAATGATGGTCATCATTTAGCTCTATTACTTGTTTGAAAAGTATTTCAGCATCCTTCAAATTCTGAAAACCTAGCATGAGAATATGTGCATACGAGTCTAAAACATGAACATCTTTAGGCTGTACTTTATGGGCTCTTAAGACATAAGATTTTGCATGATCAAAATCTTGGAGTTTCATATAGATGTTTGCTAGATTATTGAGTGCTCCTACATGTTCAGGTTTTATTTTTAATATTCTACTATAATAGTCAATAGCTTCTTCCATTCTATCCATTTCTTCGTAGAGGATAGCTGTATTCATATAACAACTCAGGTTGTGAGAATTGATATTAAAAGCCTTTTGGTAGTTGTCAACTACTTCTTGATAGTCTTCCTGTCGTTTACCTTTCTGGATGTATTTTGTCTGTAGAATATGGGCATAATGGAAATAAGCCTCTCCTTGATTAAGGTTGACAATCTGCGCATATTGATAGTACAAGAGCCCTAGATCATAGGATTTGTGATGTTTTAGATGGTTAGCAATATTCAGATACAAACGACCATAAAACTTAGATCTACCTTGAAACATTTGGCGGTAAGTCTCAAAATGAGGAATATGCCCTTGCATTTCCTTTAGCATTTCAGCTTTTTCATTCCAATATTTGTATCTGTAGAAATAGTTGTAATAGTTACTGTTGCCGCCCATTCGGATAAGGACAATTATCTCTTTATTGAGTTTATCTCGCCAAACCGAATTTTTGAACACATATTTTTGCAAGAAGCGTTTGGCTGTAGAAACAATTTTTTTAGGCTTGTGGAAGTAGTAAAGTAAAATAAGTGGTCGAGCGAATCTAGGCACAGCCTCCTCATGCTGTTTTAGGAGTTCTAACCCCAATACAACACTGTTCTCGTCAGCACTACAAAGCAATGCCTGAAGGTTTTGGATTTCTTCAGCAGATAAGGGTTTCATATTTTAATTAAATGACTACTTTTGCAAAAACTAAAATTATGCAGTTTAATACGATTAAGCAACTTCTAAAGTTAACAGTTTTTTTGAAACTGTTGTTTATTTTTTCAGCTTGCAAACCAGAACCTATTGTTCCTAAGGGAGATTACGAGACAGGGGTGTTTATAGTTAATGAAGGTGTGTTTAGCAACACTTCAGGTTCTATTTCTTATTATAATACTAGTGAGAAAACTGTTCAGAATAAGATTTTTAATGCAGTGAATAGTCGAGATTTAGGAGATGTGGTGCAATCTATGACTTTTGATCAAGATCGAGCTTATATAGTTGTCAATAATGCCAATAAGATAGAGGCTGTAGATGCCAATACTTTTGAAGAGAAAGGACAAATATTAGGATTAGAATTACCTAGATATGTATTGCCTATATCTGATAAGCAAGCTTATATTTCAGAGTGGGGGAGTGATGGAAAAACAGGCCGTATTAGAGTAATAGATTTGGAGGAGTTGAAGGTTGTGAAAACTATAAATACCAACAAACAAGGTCCTGAACGCATGCTCTTGTGGAATAACAAGGTTTTTGTAGTCAATGTAGGCGGTTTTGGTCGAGACAATAGCATCTCTGTAATCGATATTAGTACACATACTGTTGTAGAGACTATAACTGTAGGCGACAATCCAAATAGTTTGGTTTTGGATGCTAATAATCAACTTTGGGTGGCTTGTGGGGGTTATGTAGATTATGCCGATGCTAACAATAGCACAGTAGGGCAACTCTTAAAAATAGATCCTTCTACTTATGCTGTTACTACAGTTTGGAATTCTGAAAAAGGTAAAGGTCCTAAGAACTTGCATTTGAATGATAATAAGCTTTTCTATAATAAAGATGGAGCTTTATGGTCTTATGATATAGCTGCTCAGTCAGAAACTTTATTGGTTAATGAGCGTTTCTATGGTATAGGTGTTCGTGAAGATGTGCTTTATGGGGCTAGCTATAGTGGCGTGAACAATGCTTGGGTCAAGCGATATTCCTTGGCAGGTAGCTTGATTGATTCTTTTCAGGTAGGACAGTTTGCCAATGGTTTTGTGTTTAAAGTCACAGACTGATAAAAAGAATGTATTTATCTTTGTAGTAGAAGTATGGAGGTAATAACAAGTTTTGGGAATTATTGATTTAGGCTGAAATTTAGAATAGTAGAAACTGATTAGTTGAGGAGTATGAGGAATTGAAGAACACCTGCAAAGCAGGTGATAGATTAGAAACTACTCAATTCCTCATTTTCCTCAGTTCCTTAAAAGCTAATTCATATTAGAACTATACTTTGATGCGATTATAAAACGGGTTAAAGAGTCATTTATAATACTACTAGAACACACTATGGAACAAAAACAAGATGTAAATCCTTTAAATAATTGGACCTTAATAATAATAGCTTGCTTGACATTAGGTTTGGCTCCTTTTACGCCAGAACCACATATTGTGGGGAAAATTAGATGGGTTTGGGGTGGCGCACACGGAATGGCATTTATCGATTGGTTTGATCTGGTAATGCACGGAACACCTTTTATTTTACTGATTCGACTGGTGATTATTACATTACTAAACAAAAAAAAATAAAATATCATGGGAAAGAAAAAAAAGACATCTTTTCAGAAGATCATAAATAGTAATCAACCTGTATTAGTCGATTTTACGGCTACTTGGTGTGGACCTTGCAAGGCGATGGCTCCTGTATTGAAGGAAGTTTCGGCAGAGGTAGGTGATATCGCTCGAATTATAAAAATAGATGTAGATAAAAATTCTGCCATGGCACAGAAGCTAGGGATTAGAGGAGTGCCTACATTTATATTGTACAAGCAAGGTAAGGTGCTTTGGAGAGAGTCGGGTATGCAGTCTAAGCAACAGTTGGTTAATTTAATAGAAAAACATGCTTAATATCTAGCACTTTGCGCTAAATGTTGAATGTGTTAATGTTGAATGAAGATAAGTCTGTTGAGCATGAACTTGATTCTTAAACAACATTACTAAATAAATATTGAGAGTCCTAAAATAAGCAGTCAGAGAATGTGTCCATCTCTGACTGCTTTTGTATTTTGTGCGGGGATTGTATTTTTAGTAGTCCACGTATTTTTAACTTCACAGACTATTGACATTATTACACTAAAAAAAAGAATTAGATGAATAAAGTTATTCTGATAACAGGAGCTAGTAGTGGCATTGGTGCTGCTACAGCAAGATTGTTGGCCCCAAAAGGATATTTCTTGATGTTGGCTGCTCGTAGAGAAGAGAAACTAAAGGACTTGGTAAAAGAGTTGGGTGAAAATGCTGCTTATACAGTAACAGATATGACTAAAGCTAGTGATGTTCAAGCTTTGGTGGATACAACTAAAGCAAGGTTTGGGCAGATAGATATCTTGATTAATAATGCAGGAATTGGAAATAGAGGAAATTTGCATGATGGAGATATTGAGGCTTGGAGCAATATGATCGATTTGAATGTAAAAGGGGTGTTGTATGCAACTCGGATGGTATTGCCCCTAATGTTAGAACAGGGTAATGGGCATGTGATTAATGTAGGCTCTGTAGCCAGTCATAGTATTTATCCCAATGTAGCTGTTTATTGTGCTACTAAGCATGCGGTGAGAGTAATTACGGAAGGCTTGAGGTTAGAGCTAGGAGGTAAGATAAAAGGGACTTTGATCTCTCCAGGTGCTTCAGATACGGAGTTTCCTCAGGCATTGATTAATGCTGAAAATAAAGAAGAGGTGAGCACTTATTTTGCTTCGGGCCTAAACCCTGAAGAGGTGGCTAAGGCTATTGTTTATACAGTAGAGCAACCTCAAGAGGTGGTAATTAATGAGGTAATTATTCGACCTAATCGACCACCTGCTCGTTAACTTAAAAATGCACAGACTATTAATATAAACTATAAAAATAAGATATAAGCGATGAAGGCGATTATAACAGGTGCTACCAAAGGTATTGGTCGTGCAACTACAGAGGCTTTTGCCAAACAAGGATTTGATGTGGCTATTTGTGCTCGTACAGCAGCAGATTTAGATGCTTTTGAAGCGGAGTTGAATAAAACTTATCCAAATATAGAGGTATTTACGCAAGTGGTAGATATGTCTAAAAAAGATGCTGTAAAAGGTTTTGCAGCTGCTGTAGTAGCTAAATGGGCTAAGGTTGATGTATTGGTGAATAATGCTGGGGTGTTCTTACCAGGTGAGTTGACGGATGCTAAAAATGAGGACAATTTTGAGTTGATGATGGACACCAATTTGTATAGTGCTTACTATATGACCAATGGGGTTTTACCTGCAATGGTAGAGCAAAAGGATGGTTGCATTATCAATATCTGTTCTATTGCTAGTTTTGAGCCTTATGGTGCTTATGCGGTGTCAAAACATGCGATGTTAGGCTTTTCGAGAGCTTTGCGTGAGGAGGTGAAAGAGAAAGGTGTACGGGTAAGTGCTGTTATGCCTGGTGCTACACTAACAGCTTCTTGGGATGGGGTAGACTTGCCTAAAGAACGTTTCATGAAGCCTGAAGATATTGCTGATGCTGTTTGGGGTATTTATAATCTAAGTAAACAAACAGTGGTTGAAGAGATTATTTTGCGTCCTCAGTTGGGTGATATTTAGGATAATGTGCTGATTGTTTAATTTTAATGATGAGCTAATGTCTAAGAAGATATACCTTATTGCAATTCTACTAGGTTTAGTTTTGAGTGCTTTCTTATTTTTTGCAATAGGAGAAGAAAAGGAATTAGAAAGAAAAGAAAAAGAAGAAAAAGAATTACAGGCTAAGGAAGATTCCATCTACATGAGTGATATGATTCCTGTGGGATACTATTTAGTGGATTCCATGGTTGTGAATAATAATTTTATAGTTATTATCGCTGAACATTTAGATGGAGATCCTTATATAATAAGAGTATATCAAACTAATGAAGATGAAAAACAAAAGCCTCTTTTTCAAAAAAAAATTTATGGTTATGAATATAGTGGCACAGATACTATAGATTTTAATAATGATGGCTATATGGATGTTGGTATCCATATTTATAAAGATGAAAAAAATGTAAGAATAAGGATTCCTACTGTTTTAATGTCCTCTAAATGGTTTAAATCCTCCGTCTTCAGACGGAAAAGACTTAAGTCCTTGCAAATGGTTATCTTAGCAAGATGAAAAATTACACAAAAGCAAGTCATACGATTTATCATCATAGCTAGCATATAGTGTGGATAACAAAATATAGAT
>JAAEPD010000227.1 GCA_024222455.1 Aureispira sp. | reverse complement strand
ATCCTTAGTTCACGTTAAAACCCCAGAAGTTCTATCATCAAACAAATCTTCTGATAGATACCAAAGTAAGGGCAAGAATAGCAATAACCAACCTTTTTGTTGATGTTTAACCAAAAGAGCCAAACCTCCTAAGGTACTTATAGTGATAACCCAGCGTATTATAGAATCAAAGTCAATAAAACTCTCCATTAGTGATATTTATAATAGATGATAGTCATTCAGTTTGCCCAAATCTAGCATGATTTCTCCCTCTTGGTTAGGATTGTACATAGGATCAAACTTAGCATTACAAACCAAATCAGACCATTTGTAAGAGCTTAGAGAACGTACAATATTTGCAAAAGTCTCATCATAGCCTTCCAAGACAACCAATATTTCTAAATCTGCTTTTTGATAATCATCTTGTCCCCAACCATCAAAAGGACTTTCTTTCGTAATCGGGTGAACAATTGTCCAGTTGAGTGCCAAAAATGCTAAATGATCTCTTTCGAGAGCTAGAGGGCTATATTTTCGTTTAGGGCCATCAGGTGTAGGAGCTATCCATGAAGCCATTACGGTAGCATGCAAGTTAGCCAAAACATTATTGCGTCGATTAGTAATCCTAAACATAAGGCCTTTCCCTTCTAAGTAGGGAGACAATAAGGCGTTTTTGCTGTATAAGATGCTCACCGAAGGTTTTGAGAATCGAGCAAAAAGCAGTCCTGTAGCCAATGCAAAAGCCAATAAGCCTGTAAATGCACCAAAAGCAGCTAGCAAATTAGCAGCAAACCCAATAGGACTAACACTTCCATAACCTACTGTAGTTAGTGTTTGGACACTAAAGAAAAATGCTCCCCAAAAAGGGTGCATGGTTTCATCTGTAGCCACACCCGATAAGGATTCTACACCCACAGCTAAATACAAACAAGCAAAAATACTATTGATAAGGATATAAAAACTAAAGACTAAGCCCAAAAACTTAGGCCAACTCATTAGTACTAGCCATTGATAGATATGAAGTTGCTCAAAACGTTTGCCAGTACGCCGAATATTGAAACTACCATCTTTGTTAATCAATCGGGTAGGGCTGTTGATTTTAGTGCCAAAGCCTAAATCATTGAAATTGGAGTTGGCTGCATCATCTGGTGCACGTTGTCCTCTGCGCCTTCTAAAAGTATTTCCTAAAAATCCCATATATTTTTTTATTCTTGAGAGGCAATATTAAGTCGTTTCCAATAGATATAACCCCAAGTAGCTAGAGCTAGTTTAAGAAACCAGTAAAAAGTGAAGTTCCTAAGGCTAAATCCTAATAAGATATTACTCAATAAAATGGTTCCTATCAATAGAAACCACCCCTCTCTATAATGTTGACTTAGCAAATAAAATCCAATTATGTATAAGGTCCATATTAAGCAAATAGAAATTTTAGTATAGCCCAGTTGATCACCTTCGATTATGGTAGACCATGCTATTAAACCTATAAGTAATAGACCACCCAAACGCACTACTTTTTTTATGGAATCTGTAGATAGTTTATTAATTGTAGTGATTGTTTTGTAGCCAAAATCATCCAAAACATCTGAGCTTGAACTAATAGCAATTTGTGTTTGATTTGTTTTTTTTAACCACTGGATAAAACCCCAAATTAAAAATCCACTTAGTAATAAGTTAGCAATGGTAGATATAGATATAAAATATTCGAAGCGAGATAGCCCAAAAAAATTATCATCCCCATACAAAAAATAAAACCCAAACACATTCCAAAGTGATTCTACTAATAGAATTAGCCAAGCCCATTTCACTTGATAGATTAGCAATACAAGACTTACTATATAGCCTATAGTGAGCCCCCAATTTAGGTAAAACATGAAATCGCCATTACTATCTAGAAAGTTCATAGGACTTTATTAGGCTGGTTCTATGCTAATATATTTCTTCCATTCAGTATAGCTCCATACACAAATCCCTATCTGTAGGATTGGGTAGAATATAGTCCAGTGAAACATGAATCCCCAAGCAAATTGCTGACCTAGTGCTACAAAAATAAGAACTAACCAACCCTCTATATAGCGTTTGCCAAGCAAATATAATCCTAATAGAAATCCTATTTCTAGAACATTGGATACTATAGTGTAATAATTTAAACCATAACCTAAAAAGAGTGCCTTTAGGATAGTTAAAGAAACTAAGCCAATGATACCAAAAGTGATTGGGTCCATCATTGTTTGGGAAGAAAGGTGTTGAGTGGCTATTCTCGTATGTTGCACATGTACATCATCTAAAATATCTGAACTGTTACTATTGAGGGTGTCATAGGTGACCATCTTTGCTTTTGTCCAATGATTATAGCCATATACTATAACTGCTATTGTCAATATATTAGTTAGTACAGGACCTTCTAGTAAGTAGAATAATAACTCTAAAGAGCCTCCTCTTAATGCATCAAAAATATAATAAGCTAGAGACCAAACTGGTTCTAGCAATAAAATAAGCCAAGCCTTATGAAACTGACGACCCAAAAAAGCAAGGCCCACAAGAAAACCTATAGCTGTTGCCCAATATATTATAATTTCAAGAGAGAAAATGCTATTCATACGAGTAGTTTTTAATTAGAGTGAGGAATGTGTTTTTTCCATTCGATATAACCCCATATAGAAATGCCTATTTGCAAAATAGGATAAAAAATAGTCCAATGAAATGAGAATCCCCAAATAAATTGATAACCTAATGTTACAAAAATAATAACCAACCAGCCTTCTATATACTGTTTCCCTAGTAGATAAAATCCTAATAAAAGGCCTATTTCTAGTAGACTAAATGCCATTGTGTAAAAATTGAGACCATAGCCTAAATGCGCGAAAAAGAATGATTTAAGGAAAGCTAAACAGGCTACACCAATAATTCCAAAAGTAATAGGAACCATTATTGTTTGAGAGGATAATTGTTGAGTAGCTACAGTGGTATGTTGCACATTTATATCATCTAAGATATCTGTACGCTTATGAGTTGGGCTATAGTTAATGATATTTGCGTTTTTCCAACAGCTATAACCATAGCCTAAAATAATGATTTTTGCAAGAAAAAGGACAACAGGAGTACTTTCTATTATATAATAATATGAAACCCATGAGATAGAAAACGCCTGAAGTATATCAAACGAATAATAGCCAATAAGCCAAAGAGGTTCTATCATCAGAATTAACCAAGCATAGCGAAATCGACGCCCTAACAAGAAAAAACCTAGAAGAGAAATAAGAAAAGCTGCCAAAAACATTATTGACTCAAAAGAAAGAAAACTGTCCATCATGATAGGTAGTAGTGGTTAGTTTGAATAAGAAGTGTGTTTTTCCCATTTTGTATATCCCCATGACGCTATCATGAGTTGAGCAAAGTCAATACCTTGAGATAGTTGAAAAGGGCTATCCTCAATGTATACAAAAAATTCAGTACCTAAAGAAAGAACTGACGCTGAAATTAAAATTGGCCAACCTTCTATGTTGTGCTTAGATAAGGCATAAATGCCTGTCAAAAAAAGAATGTCAGATAAGGTAAATGCTGCAATAAGAGGTTCTAAATATAGGAGTTGCCCAAATCTGAAAAAATACTCATATAAGCCCAAAAGAGCAGAAAAAGAGCAAAAAGCTATCAATAACTGTCTTTTCTCTATACTTGTGGTTCTATGTATAGCTGTAGTTCGTGTTTCTGTTCCAAAGTCATCTAATATATCACTTTGGCTACCTTGTATTACGGTGTGGGTTGTACTCGTTTTCCATTGATTATAACCCCATGCACCTAAAATTATTATGGCTAATTGATAAACCCAACTTTTGTAGAGGAAACCAAACGAAAAAAATCCAAAGAAAGAAGATCCAAAATGCTCAACAAAAGGGGCAGCCATAATGGCTATCCATCCAATCTGTTTTTGCTTGACAAGCAAGACTAAACCTATTAGTAAAACAGCTAAAGGTAACAAAGGAATGATAGAGGATGCTAATGTATTGTCCATTTGTGTATAATAAGTTAAGACTTTTTCCAGTAAAAATAACCCCAAATACAGATTCCAATTAGGATAAAAAAGTGTATGTAATGAATTATAGGATAAACATAAAATATAAAATAGCTCAAACAAGTAACTATTAAAAGAACAAGCCAACTCTCTAAATAGTGCTTGCCCAATAGGTATAAGCTTATAAAATATATTGCAAAACCAAAACGAGAACCAATTCTATTAAAAGATACAGGACAATCAAAAAGTAAAACTTCTAGACTCGAAAGGCTCAACCCAATCAGTATTATACTTAACAAAATAGGGACAAGGTGAAGTTTTTTTAAATGGTTAAATTTTTTACTAAAATCCATAACGGACAGATCGTCTAATATAGATAAATTGTCTTTAGATGGTAGCGAAATGGAGTTTTTTATCTTAGACCAACGATAGAAACCCAGTAACAACAGTATAGAGGAAATAGCATTGTTTATCAAAGGGGAATAAAGAGTATGAGGTATATGATAAACCGCCTTCAAAGATGGTCTTATATTTCGATAGGGATCTAGTATATCTAATATAAGAATAAAGCTATCTCCAATAGGAATTAGCAGCAGTAATAACCAACTCCATCTAAGCTGATACACTAACCCAATAAGACCTATAATCCATAGAGCAAGGTTTACCCAATAGAGAACACCTTCAAGGAATACAGTATTTCTTATAATATATATAGTTTCATTCATTTATTTATTATTTGTTGTTTTCCAAAGTTTGTAAGCCCATATTGCTAAACCTATTTTGACAGGTAGAAATAACATATACCAAACTGGGGTGAAAAAGCTATCAAACATAAAGTAATTTACTAATTCAAGGACAAAGGCTACAATTAATACCAACCATCCTTCTAGTTTCTTTTGACTAAGAATATAAAACCCCAAAAGGGTAGAACATTGGACAAAAGGATACAATAAACCTCTACCCGAATTGACATCAAAGAAGACATAATCAGATGATAAAACGATGACTGTTACAACTGAAGCAATTAGAATAAGTGTGCTGAAATTATCTTTCTGTAGACTTTGGACAGTTCGAACAGATGAAGCTATTGGTGTTGTCTGGTCAAAACTATCTAGAATATCTTCATGGACAGTTTGAGAGGATCGTATAGGAGTAAGGCCAATCCATTGAATGAAACCATAAATAGAAAGTCCTACTATCATAATATTAAGTAGGATAAAACTATTGACATGCATCCCCCACAAGAGTACATAAATAGCACTTGGTATAGCATATTCAAAGCCTGAAAACAGCCAACCCCAACGAATTTGTCGAGCAAGTAGGATAAGCCCGATTATATTTAAAACAGGCCCAATAAATGTGAAAATAATGAGAAATAGAAAGGTCTCCATAATTTATAAAGAATGTTTTTGAGCAGCCTGCCACCAAACGGTTAAACCATAAATAGCTAAAATTAGTGTAAAAAAGGTAGAAACAGTGTACATATTGATGCCACTTCCTAAACTAGAAAATGTATAAAGTTCTATAGCTAAATAAGCAATAACTGCCATCCATGCCTCTACATAGCGTTTTGCAAAAAGATATAAAGCACCTATTTCTAATCCAGCCGAAGCATTGATCCAAGCAGAGTATCTGTAAGAGGTGTAGCCACCCAATACAATTAAAACCAAAATAATCGCTAGAATCCCAAAAGCTACCAATACTTGATCGTTAAGGGGCATACGACGAACTAAAGCGTCTTGAGCAGGTTCCTCTATCGCTAAATTATCTAATAAATCGTCACCTTGTTTATTGCCACCCAAACTAAGAGTATTTTTGCCAATTCCTTGTTGTTGCCAAGTATAGAAGCCCCAAATACAGCAAGCTACTAGTGCAAGTTGAGTAATCAAAAAGTCCATACCCCAACTCGAAAAACTCCAATTGTTATTGTATAATAAGAAAGGAAGAATAAAGGCCAGTATTTTAGGCAGCCAGCCCCAAACGATTTGACGGAGCATAGCTATCAAAAATATAGCATTGAGCAAAGGGAAGATAAGCCAAATCCAATCCCAAAGACTAGAGAAAGAGTCTTGCATAGTTATGTTGTGGTGTTTGTGGTGTAATGTTTTTTGTGTGTTACAAATCCATAGATGCAGATTAGTAGCGAACTGATGTGAATATAGTTTTCAATAGGTAAATGATTTTCTAGAGGTGCTACCAAATTCAATACTAGAAAGCCAATACAAACTAATCCGAAGAAAATCCAACTCATTAGCTGGTGTCTTATCAATAAAAGGATTCCTGCCAATTCAGCTACAGCAATAGCTAGTAAATATGGATACATTATTAAAGTTGAGGAGTTTAATATATCTTGAAGGATTAGACCACTAGCTATGATGATTATACCTATTTCTAATACATTCATTTTTGGTAGAACAAATTTCTTTGGGGCATCTAATATTTCTATATCAGTCAATGAATCTTCTTGGACTTGTAGTAAAGGCTGAGACCAAAAAATCCAGCCCATTAGAGCAATAGCTAAATAGCCTAAGAGGAAAAGTGTTAACTCATATGAGAATAAAAAAAATGATTGATCCACTGAAAAATAGATGAATATACCTATAAACTGTGCAGGATATAAAATCCAGAGCAATTTGCTTTTTTTGCTGGCCAAAAATAGAAAAACTAAATAGACTAAAGATGTGATCCAATTAATTTTAAAAAAGAACATAAATAGGTTAAAATTTGAACTTATAGGTCACAAAAAAATTGAAAGGAGCCTGCACAAAATAGGCAGATTCAGGTCCATTGCTGCCAAAGTCTACATAACCACTGCTATAATATCGAGCATTAGTTAAGTTGTTGAGCATAATATCGATTTGGTGGTGTTTTAAGAAGGAAACAGAGGTCCTAAATCCTAATAAGAAGTAATGAGGAACCACAAAAAGAGCGTTATTGGTATTATCCAAAAAGCTTTGCCCAACATAACGAGCATCCACAGCCATTGTCCAAAAAGGAAAAGGAGTGTAAGAAATCTCTGCATTGGCAATCCATTCGGGAGTGAGTAGAGGTTGTACATTACTATAACTAACACTATCAAAATCTGTAGTATATTCTTGAATTCGACTAAAACAGTAAGCTAAATTACCAGAAAAATGCAGGTTGTCTAATATCGACCATTTCCAATCTAGTTCTACACCTGTACGGAAGCTAGAAGCCACATTTTTGCGCAAAGGCAGCCCAAAAAAGTTGAGTTGACCAATAGCTGCAATTTCATTTTTAAAGCTCATGAAATATCCATTGGCTTGAACCTTTACCTTATTGTATTGGATATTAACACCTAATTCAGCATTGATAACCCTCTCTGGTTTTACTAAGCTAAAATCGCCAACTTGACCTACATTGCTAGAATCAATATCATCATACCCACCCAACATATCCGTTCTAGTCGGTTCTCTACTTGTTATTCCAGCCGAAGCATATAGATTTACCTCCCTATTTACATGAACTTTTAAGCCTAACTTAGGATTGAAAAACATCCAACGGATAGGATCAAGAGTTATATTGTAAGCAGAATCAGCTCTATATCTAAAATCAGTATAACGTCCCTGTACATCAGCATAAATACTAACTAAGCCAAAGTTGCCAGTAGCTTTCAAAAAAGCACTAGCTTCATTTTTATAACCAGTGTTGTGATAAATAAAATCAGTAATTTGAGGCTTGATCACCATTTGGTGATGACGATGAAATAAATTGCCATGCAAACCACCTACAATATGCAATCGCTGTGTTTGGTACTTTATATTAGCCATAGCTCCCCAAAACATAGATTTTAATCTAAAGTTGAGCATTTCAGGGCCTGCTAGTATGTCATAATTGCCTGTAATTCCGATATGATAAGCAGATGCAGAAAGGTTGAGTTTGTTGTTGAAACTGTGTGAATATTGGAGTTGTACCAAGTTTTGCAGGAACTCATCTTTTTCGTCAGGAGAGAGATAATTCATTTTAGGATTTTGCTCTATATCTGATATCCGAGTGGCCAAATAAGCCATGTCGTTTTTAGCAAAACCGGAGAATAAAGTCAGTTTTACCATGTTTTTATCACCAATATAACCACCACTCATGAAAAATGATCGGGAGTTGCTCCCAGAATGTTCTCTATAGCCATCTGATCCAGAAAGCGTAAATCTAGAGTAGAAGGCCAACTTGTTTTTGAGCAAGCCTGTCGAATACTCAGCACTGCCTCTATAACTATTGAAGGAGCCATAGCCTAAATGAACTTCTCCACCTTTGTTTTGAGCAAGATTGAGCGACTCAAAATTGATAGAACCACCAAAAGAGGCTGTTCCATTGGTACTTGTGCCAACACCACGCTGAATTTCTATGGACTCTATGCTGTTGCCAAAGTCTGCAAAATTAGAAAAATAAACCCCTTGATCTTCCGACTCATTGAGAGGCACACCATTAAGTGTCATATTGATACGTGTAGGGTCTATTCCTCGCAATCTAAAATAAGTATAACCTGTTGTGTTTCCGCCATCTGCATAAGAAATTATAGATGGTGTTTTACTCAAAAATATAGGCATATCTTGACCAAAATAACTGGACTCAATATCTTTTTTTTCAATCGTTTTTTGAGTTACAGGTGTTTTTTGATCTGCCCTAAATGTAGAAATAACAACTGTTTCTATATCTAGAGGTTCCAAGCTATCTGGTTCTATTGTAGTTTTGGGGCGAGGATTATTTTTTTGCTGTTGCTTTTCTTTTCGGCGAGCAGCACGCTTTTCTTTATCATTCATCTTGCTGAGACGAATGCTAATATTACTTTCAGTATTGTCTACCATCACCTCTTTAGAAAGATAGTTTGGTGCTGTTATAATTAGGACTTGGCTGTTGTTAGGAAGGTTGTCAAGACTGAACTCTCCATTTAAGTTTGATTTAATAGTAATGTCTGTACCTTTGATCTGGATAGTTGCTCCAGCAATAGGAGAGCGAGATTCAGCATCAATGATTTTGCCATTGATAGTGAATTGAAAAAATGTAAAAAAGAAAAGTAAAAAGCTTGGCATAGGGTATTTGTATTTTATGTGTGGTTTTATTTTACCCAAAGTAGTAGATTTTTAAATTTTAAACACATTCAAATCTTATTTTTTCTGCATATTTGCATTGATTTTTGAACAATTGCTCAATATTATGCACCTGAACTGGAAAGTCATTTTTAATATATTAAGTATTCTTGTCCTATTTAATGGGCTATTTATGCTCTTAGGATTACCTATTGCATTTTTGCATCATACAGAAGGCGGGGGTATGCATGGTATGGGTGGTTTTTGGGAGTTGTTCATTCCTGGTGCACTCTCCACAGTATTGGGAATACTTGTATGGCGATCAACTAAAGAAAATAATAGAAGGCTAGGTAAACGAGATGGGTACTTAATTGTATCCTTAGGTTGGGTGTTGATGTCTTTGACAGGAGCTTTGCCTTATTGGTTGCTAGGAGGGCAGTTTGAAGATATGTCTTGTGCCATATTTGAAGCAGTTTCGGGCTACACTACTACAGGCGCATCTATTCTTACAGATATTGAGGCACAGCCAAAAGCCATTTTGTTTTGGAGAAGCATGACACATTGGATTGGTGGAATGGGAATCATTGTATTGGCCATTGCTATTTTACCATTGTTAGGAATTGGGGGGATGCAGCTCTTTGTGGCGGAAGCACCAGGGCCTACGGCAGATAAATTGCACCCTAGAATAACGGAAACAGCCAAAAGATTATGGCTAATATATGTGAGTATTACATTTGTAGAAATGATCATACTGATGTTCTGTGGGTTAGGATGGTTTGATGCTATAACACATTCTTTTTCAACTGTTTCTACAGGAGGGTTTTCTACCCAAAATGCAAGTCTAGCTGCTTATGGGCCATTAGTGCACTATGTTGTTACATTGTTCATGTTTATATGTGGAGCTAACTTTGCACTTATCTATTTTGGGATAAAAGGAAATTTGAAAAAGGTTTGGCAAAATGAAGAGTTTCGAGCTTATTTAGGCTTGGTCTTAGGAGTGACTATTATAGCTACTTTAGTAGTGTTTTGGAATGATCCTCAACGGGTAAATGTGGGCGCAGAAGAGGCCTTTAGAGACTCTCTTTTTCAGGTAGTTGCAGTTGTAACTACAACAGGTTTTGTAACCGAAAATTTTGCCGCTTGGGGGCCTTTTCTCAAGGTTATATTCTTCCTTTTGATGTTTGTAGGAGCTTCGGCTGGATCTACTGCTGGGGGGGTCAAAATAGTTCGACATTTGATTATTTTCAAGAGTGGTATTTTAGAATTTAAACGCCAATTGCATCCTTCTGCTATTGTGCCTGTACGACTAAATAAACGAGCGGTCAAAAGCAATATTACACTAAATGTATTAGCTTTCTTTTTAATCTATATGATTATTTTCTGTTTTGGCTGTTTAGTATTGGGAGCAACAGGCTTATACGATTTTGAAACCATATTAGGTGCTGTGGCAACCTCTTTAGGTAATGTCGGGCCAGGGTTAGGCGCTGTAGACCCTGTAAGCAATTTTGCTCATTTTCCTTGGTTTCTTAAGCTGTTTTTATCTTTTCTAATGTTATTAGGTAGATTAGAGTTATTTACAATTCTAATCCTATTTACACCATATTTCTGGCGCAAAAGCTAACCTAGCTTATATCTTTAAAATTGATTTACATGAAAGCTGTTATTTACCGAAAATATGGGAAAGCAGATGTCCTAGAATGGGCAACTACCCAAGTAGCTAAACCCAAACCAACGGAAATCCAAGTTAAGGTAAAAGCCATGGGACTAAACCCTAAAGATACAGCAGCTAGAAGTGGTAAGGTTAGCATTTTGTCAGGCTTTCGTTTTCCTAAAATGATTGGCTCTGATTTTTCGGGAGTAGTAGTCAAGAAAGGAGCTAAAGTAACAGGTTTAGAAATAGGTGATGAGGTTTTTGGTTATTTAGAGCATTTGAGAGGAGGAGCTTTGGCTGAGGTGCTTAATGTAAATGCAAATTGGGTAGCCCAGAAACCTACAAAATTATCACATGAAATAGCTGCTGCGATTCCCTGTGCTTACTTAACGGCTCTACAAGGTTTGAGAGATAAAGCAAGGTTGCAAAAAGGGCAAAAATTGTTGATTTGGGGCGCATCGGGAGGTGTCGGAATCCCAACTATACAGTTGGCTAAGCATTTTGGAGCTGAAGTTCATACCATAAGCAGCAGCAAGAACAAAGATTTTTGTTTGGAGCAAGGGGCAGACATTGCTTTGGGCTATGATGAAGGTGATTTTTGGGAAGAGCATAAAGGGGCTATTTACGATGCCTTTTATCAAGTTTTTATTCATAAAGGGAGTATATTCAAACAATCTAAAAAAGTATTAAAACCAACTGGTGTTCATGTTACACTAGATCCTATCCATATGTTGTATACTGCATTGTCTCGGATAGAAAAGGGACCTAGGCATGAGCATGTAATGGTGAAAGCTATCTCTCAAGATTTAGCTCTTTTGGCTCAACTGATTTTGGATGGAGTATTAAAACCTCACATAGAAAAAATCTACCAACCAGAACAAGTTCAGGAAGCTTACACTCGATTAGATTCTTCGCATGTACAAGGGAAATTGGTGATTAGTCTGACTTAGTAGGAAGAATATTGCATTCTATTGAAACGCCCTTGTTATACCAACTGACTATAATACACTTAAGCATCATTAAGAAAATTAAATATGAAGAGAAGGTCTTTTTATTCACTCCAAGCATTAATGATCGTAATTCTGTCTATTGTAATATCCTCATGCAATAGAAATCTAAATCCAAAATTAGAAACAAAGAGTACTACACCTGATTTATCAACCTCTACTAAAGAAGCTAAACCCAAAGATCCACTTTTCTTTATAGATAATCAATTGTGCCAACATCTACGAAAAATATTCCAAGATAGTAAAGGCAACCTTTGGTTTGGGACAAATGTTTATGATCTGATGTTGTATGATGGAGATTCTTTAAAATATATCACTGAAAAAGAAGGATTTAGTGGAGGAAGAGTAACAGCTATAGTAGAGGATAGTGTAGGTGATATTTGGTTTGCAACAGGTTTGGGGCTAAATAAATATGATGGAAAATCTTTTACGACATACACAGAAAGCAATGGGTTGTTAAATAATGAAATCTGGAGTTTGATCATTGATTCAAAAGGTTTTTTTGGGATAGGTCATACTGAAGGGTTAAGTCGTTTTGATGGAAAGGAATTTAAAAACATTTTGATTCCAAAACCTCAGCTAAACAACATAACTACTGTCTTTGCTCCTAATAGGATAACAGGAATTGTTGAAGATAAAGAAGGTAACTTATGGTTGGGAACGGATGGTTATGGTATTTGTAAGTATGATGGAGACTCTTTTGTGAGTTATACAACTAAAGATGGACTCTCAGATAATGCCATTTATGAATTGATGTTTGATACTAATGGGGATTTGTGGATAGGAACATTTTGGGGTGGTCTTAGCAAATTTGATGGAGAAAAATTTACAAATTTTACAGTAGATGGGCATGTAAAAGGAGTAGAAGTAAGTGCGCTTTATGAAGATAAAAATGGTGATATTTGGTTTGGAGTAGAAAATAATGGTGTTTATAAATATGACGGAAAATCCTTTAGCCATTTCTACAAAGAAAATGGTCTTGATGGAAGTATTTTAAGTATTTATAGAGATAAGGAAAATCGGTTTTGGTTTGGAGGGTGGGGAGGTTTATTTCGATTTGATAAAGTTTCTTTTACGCCTGTAACAAAAGATGGTCCTTGGAAATAAAAGAACTACCTAACTAATACTTTAATAGTGAGTCTACATTTTCTATTAGAGACCCTTATCCTTGAAAAAAGCCATCACCATAATCGTAATCATCTTTGTACCAATAGCCATCCTCTTCATCGTCACCAAAATCATCCTCAACAATAAAAAACTCGCAGAGCGGCAAATTTTGTTTAATAAGTTCCATATCATTTTCACAGATAGGAGAGTTATATAAATACACTTCTCTTAAATTTGAAAGATGGACAAAATTTTCAGGCAAGGATTCTATTAGAGTATCTTGTAAGTATAGGTCATTAAGCTTAGATAGAGAGTTAATGTTTTGAGGAAGACAAGAAAGAGGATTATCTTGGAGATTTAAACTTTCCACGTTTGGGAGTAAACTAATGTTTTCGGGTAAACGAGTAATAGAGTTACTTTCTAAGTTCAGGTCTACCAAATTAATCAGTAAACTAATCTGTTCTGGAACAGAACTAATTCCACAATTCCCTAAATCTAATTCAGTTAAATTCAGTAGGTGAAAAAGAGTGTTTTGAGGTGAATCTTTTTCTGCTCTTGCAAACGAAATTAACTCCTTCCAATATATCATAATATCTTCTTGAGCTATCCCTTCACTTTTAGCAAATAGAAAAGCCAAGTCAATATTCTCTCTGCTTCCTGATTTTATTAATTCTTGTATTTTGTGTAAGTCTGTAGTTTTTTTATTCATTTTCATTCTTATCTAATACAAAAACAGCGTGAACTAAGTTCGATCGATACTATTGTAGTTTTATTTAAAGTGTAATTTCATGCCTTCGTGAGAGGCTTTGAAACCAAGCTTTTCGTAAAAATGAATGCTTTCGGGTCTTTTCTTATCAGTAGTTAGTTGTACTAAATGGGCACCCTTTTGTTGGGCATTTTGAATAGCCCATTTAAACAAATGTTCACCAATGCCTTTCCCTCTCTGATCTTCTCTTACTCTTACTGCTTCAATCTGTGCTCTAATGCCTCCTTGATAGGTTAAATACTGGATGAAAGATAATTGCATCGTCCCAATAATCTCGTTTTCTGAGTTTTCAACAACGATCAATTCTTGGTTAGGGTCTTCATCTATATTTTGAAAAGCATCATAGTATTTTTGAGCTAAAGGAATTTTAAAATCTTCCCTTAATTTACCAAGTTTATCGTTGGCTAGTAACCTTACAATTTCAATTAAATCCTCTTTTCTAGCTTTTCTATAGGTCACTATTTTCAAATTTAGCTTGTGTATAATATTTCTATTTTCCCTGAACTAAGGTTTTTACTCTTGCTTAATGAACTTAGACACAAACTCCTGTTTGCCTACGATCTTTAAGAGATACACCCCATTAGCTAAATCTTTGATGTTGATAGCGTTTCTTCCTGAAAGCTGCTGTTTTTCTTGCCGGATCAATCTGCCTTGACTATCATATATCTGCAAGCTGTAAACCTCTTGAGTTGGATTGTTGAGTCCTATCCATATTTGATCTCTAGCAGGATTAGGGTGAACCCAAAAATGATGATTGTTTTCTATAGGTTTAGTTGCAACAGTAGCATAGACTAGAACATTGATAGAAAGGGTGTCATAAACACAACCATATTGACTAGTTTCGATTACCTTAATTTCCATCGAATTGGTAGTGTCAGCAATAGAAATATTAATGTCAGAGGTATCTAAATAGATAGAATCTGTTGTAATCCATTGATAACTAGCTCCCATATTGGCAGCAACAGTATAAGTGTAGGCAGAATCTTGAGCTATAGAATCTTGACCAATAATTTGCTGAACAGGTGGAGCACAAGACATCTCGCAAGGATAATGACGAATCATAAAATCAGCTATAAAAGCTGCTGCTGTATCTCCCCAGTTTCCAGTATAAGGTGCATAGCCTTGACCATTCATAGTGTATAGTTCCGCTAAAAGATTATGCTGTTGAGCCATGTTTTGAATGACAGAACTGCCATAAACTAAAGGGAAATCTTCTCCAATTCGGTTGAGTGTGTCTGCTACTCTAAAAACATCTCCAGAATCAAAGAAATCAATATACAGTAGATTTGGGTGCATGCCTCTAGCTGCACCACATTGGCGAGCTCTATTCAACACTAATTGCCAGTCATTAGTGCTACCTGCGCTTAAGGGTTGAGGAGAAGCAACTGTTAGAAAATGATTTAGCAAAAATAAATCTGCATTTGCATTACCTCTCAAATGATTGCAATTGAATGCTCCAGTACTTTGAAAATCGTATTCTGTATCTTGTATAAATGTCCACATGTGATGATAGCCAGGCAAACTAGGCCCAGAGTTATCGGTCATGACAATCAATCGTTGACCACTATCAATCAAATCACCTAAGGTTGGCCAGATACCACCAAAAGTATGTTGATAAAGATATGGGGTTAGTCCAGCACTATTGAAACCATTAGCAATTTGGGTATTGTTAGCATCACCTTCTACCGTTATGAATAAAAATTCATCAGGATTATTGTCTAAAAAACTCTTGATTTGAGCACCTATGTCACTAAATTTGACACAACCTAAAATAGGATTACCATGATAACCATACAGATCTGTTCCTCCACTACAAAACAAACTTGAAGTATAATAAAGCTTGATGCCTAAAGCTCGAACACCTGCTGCAAATTGAGCGGGGATATCTCCATTTTGATTGGCTGCCAAGACACTAAAATTGCCATCATCTGCATGAGCATTGTGGGTTTGTACAAACGTTACTTCATTCAATCGTTTGTAACAAAGTTCATGACGAAGATTGCAAGTGCGATTGTGTGTATAAGCAAACAAACTATCTGAGGCATAAGGATAATAATCATCTAAATCTCCATGGATGCTAATCAAGGGTTCCATATTGTTGGCCATCCAAGCAGTATCTAATACTGCTCCACTCAAGTTGATGACTCCACGAACATCTGAAGAAAAAGAAGGATTACCACTATTGCCTTCCAAACCACCTTCTGCTTGTATTATAGCTCTCCAAGCAGGAGAAACTTCTAAACTGTCATCTAAATAAACAGCAGTTTGGGCAGCCATAGAACCTGCACCAATACCTCCTAACCAAATCATAGTGCTATCTACATTATAACTATTAGTAGTTTGTAAGGCTGCTTTGAAAAATCGTACAGCTGCTTTGGCATCTTGTGCGGCATGTAAGGTTGCCTTAAATAAATCTTCCTTATACAATAAACCCTGCATAGAAAAAGCTTTGCGGTAATCAATATTAGCAACAGCATAGCCTCTTTTTACTAGCTTTTTACTCAGCTCCACTATCGTTGTATTGGTTTTTGATCCACTAATAAGATCAGGACCATGCATCAAAATGAGCAAAGGGCGTTTGGATGTAGTATCTCCTGTAGCTTGGTAGTAGTCAAAAGTAAGTGAAACCGTATCTCCATTATAGTTTATGCTTTGTCCATAAGGAATATCTGAAGTGATTTGTACCAAAGAGAAAATCTCTTGGCTATATCGGTTATAACATTGGCTATGAACCAAAGCTGGGAATAGTAGTATGGATAGTATAAATAAGCGCATAGTTAGATTTTTGTAAGGCTACTGAAACGATAAGTTATGTGGGAATAGATGTCAAAATAAAGAAATGTGTAGAGAAATCCAATTAATGCTTTTGGAAATGGCTTAAAGTAAGAGAGTTCTACTTTGATTAGCAATTTGTTAGGTGCTTTTTTTATTGCTTTGAGTTTGCTCTAGAATAGCTAAACTGGTTTTTATAAACTAATAAAATAGACTAGATTAGGAACCATAAAATAAGAATTATTCTATCAAGCCTAAATAAAAGATAAAAAGCGTTATATATGAGGGAATTATACACAATTTTATTTCTATTCTTAATATCCTATGCTGCTCAAGCTGCTGATTTTTATTGGAAAGGTGGGAGTGGGAATTATAATGACATCAATAAATGGGAGTTAAATTTTGCAGGTAGTGGGCTTACTCCTTTGAACTCTCCATTATCAACAGATAATGTATTTTTTCCTGCATCTGCATTCACTTCACCCAATGACACCATCACGGTAGATGGCCCCTCTAACTGTTTAGATATGATTTGGGATAATGCAATTACAGTTGCCAATGCTCCAGTTTTTATTGATATAAGCACTACTCCTGTTGGAAATACTACATTAGATATTTATGGTTCTTTGTATCTGGCTACGAATATGAAGTTTGATTTTAGAGGGATGTTGAGGTTTAGATCTGTTTCTGGAGGAGCTGAAGAGATAGAAACTAAGGGCCATAAATTATTGCTCCGAAGAGTTGAGTTTGATGGGGCTTCTACTACAGAATGGCAGCTTCAAGATGATTTGTATCTTGACGATGTCAATGAGTATACAACAAATACAAACACTGTTTGGGATTCTCCTGGTCGCCAAGCAACCATAGTTCTCAAAAGGGGTATTTTTAATACCAACGGGATGAATTTGCGAACAGATTTTTTTCATTCTGTATTTACCAATGCAGATAGAGGACTTAATATAGAAAATTCTAGGCTGTTGCTTTCTGGTAGAGCTGTAGGCTCAGCTTATGCTTGGAATATTAATTTTGATGCAAGTACAAGCAATTATAGTCTGTTTAGTGCAAGTGGTTCTCACTTGATTTTGGACCAAGATGGAATTTATGGAGAAAAGGTTGGTCTGGGAGGAGGAATAGCTTATGATTCTCTGACAGCCTATAATAGCTTAACAATGCAGGGAGGAGTTACACCTGTTCTATTTAATTATATGAATGTTCCTTACTATACAGCATTTTATCTAAACTTGGATGTAACAGATTTGTATTGGGGAGCTGGATCTACCTACGATTTTATAGGAGCAGCTAGTAAAGGGGAATTGACTGTAGAAAATATTCATCTTCCTGCTATTTGTGATAAATTTACTAGAGTCAAAGGTTCGAATAATCTTAGAGGGTTGCTACGCAAAAAATCAGTGGGTACACTTACACTCAATAACTGTATTCTAGAAAATATGGATTGTGATATAGCTGGAGGGCGTGCTTATGTAGCGAATAGTAGTATTGATGGTGGTGGCAATCAAGTCGATTGGACGATCAATTCACCAACTAGCCGAGATATGTATTTTAGGGATTATAGTGGTGATCAAAACTGGCATGATGCTAACAATTGGGAGATTTGGGATGGTTTTGCTTTTCAGCCTAATGTAAGTGGTTGTATTCCTAATCCTGCAGACGACGTGTTTTTTGATGGGGCATCTTTCCCCAATGCTAACAAATGGGTGCAGGTTGACTCTGGAGCTTACTGCAATAATATGCGTTGGTTGCCAACTGTTGCGGTTGGAGCACAGTGGAAACTGAATGAAACTATCTTTATATATGGTACCATGCAGTTGCATAGCAATATGCAAAATATGACAGGCTATTCTATTATGATGTTTTATGGTAATAAACCAGATTCGATTATTACAGATGGGGTGACTATTACAGAAGTTTATTTGCAGAAGTATTCAGATTATCATCTAATAGGAAACACTACCTGTAATGGGGATTTTACTGGCTTTATTTATTCTACAGTACATGCTGATAATTTGGATTTAACTTGTAGAGATTTAACCTTAGCAAATAGAGAATTGGATAGTGTACAGGTTTATATTGATGCTACTAATTTTTTTGATGCAGGTGGGACAATGATAGATTATACAGGAACCACAACTTTCCATTTTAGAGGAGGAGGCTCCATTGTTCGAGCACAACGTTTTTACCCTTATAATAACACTGTGACATTGCCTAATATTATTGCGTACAATACCAAACTCTTGTTGGAGGGAATTGATTGCTATGTAGAAGGGGATTTATATTTTCATGAAAATGGAGAGTTTCGGTCTTCTGGTGGAGTTGAAGTAACAGGAACAATGGCCTTGTATTCTGGTAAAGTTACAATGACAGCAGGTAAAACTTATAGTATTAGAGATTTGTCTATAGCAGATTCTTTGTTGGCCATAGGCGATTGTAAAACACAGATTACCTTAGAACCTTATGGCGTTGCAGTTGGCCAAATTAGCCTAGTAGATGCAACTAAAGCTATCTTGGATTATTGTTTTGTGCGAGACTTAAATAATATAGGACCTACCATTACTTCCCTTACTTCAACAGATGGAGGTAATAACACTAATTTTGCATTTACTTTGGGTAGTGGGGTCACTTATTATTGGAGAGCAAATGCAGGCGATGCAACTAATTTTGTAGGAAACTGGACTGATGCTGATCACTGGACAACTAATCCTAGTGATCTTGTTGGAACCTTAGGGGGCTGTATTCCAACGCTTGTGGATACTGTTATTTTTGATAGTCAATCCTTTTCAGGGGCAAGCAATGGCTGTACTGTAGCTAAATCAGCTTTTTGCAAGACATTGATTTGCCGTGATGATATTACACTTGATGGAAGTCAGGTGATGTATATAGGAGAGAGTTTTCATCTGTACAACAATATGACTAACTATAATTATATAGGGAATATCTATTTTATTGGTACAGGTACAGCTAATATCTTAGATCCTAACAATACAGCTATGCCTAATGCTGCAATCTCTTTTCAGAATGATAGTGGAGTATGGAGCCTTGCTAATGATTTGGTGATGACAGGTACCGCCAATAATCGATTGAAAGGCTTTTTTATGAAAGGAGGTACTTTTAATTCTAATGATTATGACATAACTATAGATATACTTTCTTTCCAAGCAACAGGAGGAACGCTAAATATGGGAACTTCTACTATTGATATGTTGGCGAATGGCTTTTATTCTAATTATTATGGCTATTTGTGGGTAATGTCAGATACCTCAAAAGTTAATTGGAATGCAGAAAACACCATTATTAATTTTAACAACAACACTTCAACAGCTTCCTATGATAAGGAGTTGTATATGGGGAATGGTCAAGAATACAATCGAGTCAATTTCTATGAGACTGATGAAACGACTATCCTGATACACAATGCAATTTATAACTATGCTTATTTTGAGGGCACAGCCAATATATTGGGTAATAACTACTTTGATAGCTTGCGGTTGAATGGTGGGGCTTATTATTACCTCAATAATGGTTCTATACAAACCTTGGCTCCTGTGCATGGTAAGATCATAACCAACGGAAGTGCAGGGAATTTTGTCTATATAGAAACTATCCCATCTGGAGGTACTTCTTATTTTCATAAAGAATATGGTACTTCTTTTTGTGTAGATTATGTCAAGGTAAAAGATAATGAAGCGACTAAAGGTGCTGTGCCTCCAGCAGGATGGGCAGCAGCGCATCCATTTTTGCGATTCGAAACGGGTATTAACAGCGATAATATTAATGGGACTGCTGCAGGTATTTGGGCCTTCAATTTACCTCCAATCCTAACAATTGCAAGCAGTCATGCAGATAGCATAGAGTTTTGTAATTCTAGACAGACTGTGTATTTGCCAATGCAACTAACAGGCACTTATCCATATTCCATTATATATAGTTGGACCGATATATTGGGTGGAAGTGGTACTGATACCGTAATTGTAACAGATGACGATGCTGATGTTACTACTGTATTTAACTATGATTTAGCCTTAAGTCCAGTAACAACTACCTCTTATACTATAGATGTGGGGGCTTTGCGTTGTGGAGGTCGTTATTACAATGCTCCTGTTACAAACTTTAAAGTGAAAATGCCTAGTCCTAAACCTTTGGTGGCAGTGGATAGAGAGGCTAGTTGTTATTTGAATAATAGCCCAGAATGGGTACATTTTATGGATGATGTGAATGGTAAGCCAATATTATCTTTGTTAGATTCTACTAGCACTGCAGATACTGATTCTTTACTGAATGTAAACATAGGTGTTGATTTTGATGCTACAGTGCAATGGTGGAATGCTAAGCCTTATCTACAACGCACTTGGAAAGTAGATCCGACCAATAACGTAGCAGGAAAAGTACGTTTGTATTTTACACAAGAAGAGTTGGATAGTTTGGGTGTTTATACTTTTGATGGAGTAGCTCCAATTCCGAGTACAGAACTAGTTTTATGGAAGTTTCCTGATACAGTGACTGTTGGAGTGCCTGTACAGGTACCATTTACAGTTATTCCGTTGTCAGGTGCTGTAGCTGATCCTTTTTCTGCAACCACAGATGTCTATGCTATAGAGTTTGAGGTGAGTTCTTTTTCTGGATTTATGCTACAACCAACAGATGCAGCTTTATTACCTGTGGCTGATTTATTGAGTTTTGATGCAAGATTGAATACAGAAAATACAACAGAATTGGATTGGGAAGTTAACTCTAACAATAACTTAGCTTATTTCGTAATAGAGCGCTCTGAAGATGGGATTGCCTTTGAAGAAATGGATAAAGTTATAGCTTATAACAAAAAGTTAGCTTATGGTTTTGTTGATCTACAGCCATTGGTAGGCAATACTTATTATCGCTTGCGTTTGGTTGATGTAGATGGACGTATAAGTTACTCTAGAGTACGCACGGTTTATATGGATGGGGTAGATGTGATCGAGATATTCCCGATTCCAAATAATGGAGTATTTACTATCCGCTTAGAAAGCACAAGTGCTAAAAACTTATCTATCCAGCTGTGGGATCAGTTGGGGCGTAGAGTTTATGAGACAGAAAAAAGCGTGAATAGAGGTATTAATCAGTTAGAAATTCAGACAATTAAACTGTCCAATGGTGTTTATTACTTACAATTAAGAGATGAATATGGCTTGGGTAAGCAACAGAAGATGATTATAGAACGTTAATTTTGAAAACTTCGGAAAAGTCATTTAATAGTTTTAAATAAAGTTTGAATCTCCTCTAGGGAGAGGTTTTGTTCCTTAAAGAAGCGTAAGATAGATTCGTAACTATGCAGTTTTTGAAGCCCTTTAAGGAAGAAATATCGGGT
>JAAEPD010000226.1 GCA_024222455.1 Aureispira sp. | reverse complement strand
CTAATAAAATTCTTTTTTAAAAGTGTCCCGCTAAATTGATACACCTCATTGCACCAAATGTAATCCCAAGAGATATAAGTACAATAACTAAAGGAGTTACTTGAAATCCTGCCCCCTCAGAGGAAACCATAAACACTGCATAAAATCCAATAGCGTGTAGAAAAAAGGATATTTTGTACCCTTTCTCCTTCTTAAATGCAATAATATTTCCTACTAATCCTAATATAACAATACCTAATATAACTGAGAATATAATAAAATTCCCCAAAGCTCTTAATGCCCCAGCTTGAGCAAAAGAAGTGGTACTAAAAAGTAATAGCAAGCAAAAGCCTAAAATGTATTTGTTTCTGAATACTGCTAAAAAATGCCCCATGTTGTTTTCTATTGTTTGTAATAATAAACTAAACCTGCTTAGTCATTTTCACACGGCGACCTGGTAAATGATCCCATGCATCCTCACTCACTCCTTGACTAGTCACCATCCACAATAATGGTTTACGACTAATCACTTGAGGTTCTGGAGCATAACCATCTGTAAAGTACACAATAGCATCTGGCATATATTCCTCATTAGCAAAGGTAATTGGTGCGTTGAAATCTGTACCTCCACGGCCACTAATCACCTCAGGTGGCTTGCCTCTATAGCCATAATGGTTATGGATTGCGGTATCACATTCTACTACATATATTTCTGCACCCTGTTTCCAAATATGGTACAACTCGCCAAAGAATTCCTTTAGTTCATCATTGCTTACAGAACCAGAAGTATCAATCGCTACCAATATTTTTTGCTTGCGCTGAATCTTGATTCCAGGTGTAGTTCCATAACGTTTAGAAGGACGACGAATCGTATTTTTCAAGCGTGTACGGCTACTACTCGCCGTAAAGATGCGCAAGACTCTTCGCCAGTTGACATTAGGCGTAAGCGAGTCCATCAATAAGTCAATATACTGTTGCAAACCTGCTGGTAAAGAACCATGCATTTTTGTTTTCAAGCGATTGACACAATTCACAATAGACTCATTGATCAACGTATCCATCATTTTGCGCTCAGAACTACTCAACTCTTGGAAATCTTCCCAAAATTGATGCTGATCTAAATGCTCATGATTATCGCTTTCCAACAACTCTTTTAAACGTTGTTGAGCTTGATTTAGACCTTGCTGATCTTCATTGTTGCTTTCGTTGTCTGCTTCATTCTCATCTTGGCCATCACCTTGATCATTCTCATCTTGATCTTCATTTTGGTCATCTCCTTCTCCACCACCACTAGGTGTTGGTGTTTCGTCACCGCCATCTTCTCCACCTGAGTTCTGAGGCATGTCATTCAGTTCATCTGCCAAGCGTTTGTAGTAATAATCTACACTCTCTCCTCTATCCAACTTGAATTCAGGAAAATCTTCTAACCGAATAGAATCTCCTACCAATTGATTAGAATCAATATATTGGTTAGTTGCTAAATCAGATGCAATTCCGAATAGCTTTTTATTTCCAAATTCGTGTACACGCAAGATGTGTTTGAACACAATGTGCAAAATTTGGTGCTTGATGGCTCCATAACGCAAGTTTTTAGTTACTTCGTCAGTGTTTCCTTTCAGCTTGCCTTTCCAATATTCTTCGTTTACTACCAACTCAATCATTTGTTTATTGGTAAGTGTAGTAGCAATCGACTCTGTTTTTTCCGATGTTTTTTTCAATACACTACTAAAAAAATGCCCATAAAAAGGCTCTTTTAACATTAGTTGTATACTGGTTTTTGCAACTTCGTCTAATATATTATCCATATAAATTTATGTGCTAATTTGAATGTATTTGGGTTTGATAATTGGGATTATCTATCTTATTCTATAAGTACTTAAATGTAATGCAATTTTAGGGTATTTCGTTCAACTTAATCAAGTTATTATTTTGAATTGTTCTTTAGCAAAATACTCTGGGTTCCTATACTAGCCCTTAAAATCTACTTTTGTATGAGTCCCATCACAATAAGGCTTGTTTTCTGACATTCCACATCTACAGAATGCCGTTCTTTTATTTTTGACTTCAACCTTTCCAGACTTGTCTGTCACCTTAAGTGTGCCATGAACTAGTAAAGGTCCATTTTCTAACACATCTACCTTAGTTTCTACACTTTCTAGTACACTATCCTCCCCCTCATCTTTCATATAGTAACTCAAAGCACCTGATGGACACTTGGCAATTTGATCTTTTAGATCTTGAGTTGTTGCATTTTCAACTGTTATCCAAGGTTTTTCGTTGGGTTTGTACACATTAGGCAATGCTTTCACACATTCTGCAGCATGAATACAAGATTTAGGTTTCCACACAACAATTAACTCTCCATTAGAGTATTCTTTTTTGATTTCTTTTTCCATTTTATTTAATATTTATTCCTTTTAGAACTAACTCTCTCCATTCAGGATTGTTCTTGATATACATTGCAACAAAAGGACATAAAGGAACTAAGGTTAAATCTTTAGCCTTAATATCTTCTAACACAGCCTTGACTAAACTAGAACCAATTCCTTTGCCTCCAAGCTCTTTAGGTACTTCTGTATGAGTTAGATAAATTTGCGTCTGAGCTTTAATGTATTCTACTCTAGCAATATGGTTTTCAATATGATATTCATATTGCTTTTGCCCCTCATTATCTATTAGATTCATCATTGTTATTTTTTATTATAATCCAATATTCTCAGACTTTATTCCTAGCCATGTTAATACGTTATCGTGCCAGATTTGTTCCTTTTCTATAGCTGTAAATATGCCCATTTCTAAGGCCTCATCAATCACTTTCCCAGGATAACAACCTTCTACTGTTTCCATCTCTCCTAAAGGATAAGGATCGTCTAAACCTGCTAACAATTGACTAACTCCAGAACGCTTTTTGACCAACTCTAAAGTATAAGGGTCATGTGCTAAAGTATCAAAAAAGATATTTGGATGCCCCAAAGATGCTCTAGGGTCTAATGCTCCTTTAAATAAATCTGGTCGCCCATCATAGCCCTGCAAACGTCGTCCATAATTGGCCTGTCCATACTGATTGGCATGTGCAAAACAAGTTCGGATATTAGGATACTTTTGAGCTATTCCCAATAAGGTGTACAAATGATAAGTATCTGCCGTTTGTGCACACATCCAAACTAAATGAAAGCGCCAAAAACGATCTTCTAGGTTAATCATTTTAGGACCATCATAAGGATGTATTTCTATAGCTAAGCTATATTTATTAGCCAATTCATAGATAGGATCTACATCTTCATGAGCAGAGGAACACCATTGACCTGCTGCATTTAGATAATGTGTAGGCAAACACAAAAGCTTCATATCAAGTTGTGTTACACAACGTTCTATTTCTTTGAGTGCTTGGTCGGTATATCTAGGTTGTACCACAAAACCACAGGTAAACTTATTTGGATTTTCTGCTTGCACTTGAGCGTTAAAATCGTTCTGAAAGCGTATACCATCAGCTGCATCTTCTTCTGACCAACCATTGCAATACAACTGCGAAAGATTAAGCACCACTTCATGCTCTATTTTATTACGCTCCATCCAAGCCAATTTCTCTTCTAAAAAGAAGCTAGGGTCAGTGATTGGTCGAGCCCAAGTGCCTTGGCGCATAAATCCCTTATCGTCATCTATCCAAAACAGTTTCTTTTCTCGCATAAATGCTGGAATCTGCTTAGGTTCGGGCAGCAAATGCCCATGCCCATTAATTTTGGCTTTGTTCATTCTATTTTTTTTGACAGGTTGTATCTTTCCCTTACTTATTAGACAAATCTTAACTTGCCTTTACTTTTTATTAGGTATTTCTAATTTATGTCCACAGCTTTTGCAGGTATGTAAGCTTTCATTGTTATTGAACTTAGCAAAAGTCTCTGGTAGTTGTTTTACAATATTAATTAGCTTAAAATACTCTTCGTGTAGCATATCTCCGCAATTGCTGCAATACCATTGAAAACCATCTGTATGCTCTTCAGGATCACGTTTTAGCTCTATCACCATTCCTACACTATCTGCTGTGCGTTGTGGAGAATGAGGCACTTTAGCTTCTAATAGATAGATCTCTCCTTCTTTGATTGGAATATCTACAAACTTTCCGTTCTCTACTGTTTTGAGTACCATATCTCCTTTCAGCTGATAGAAAAACTCTGGTGTTTCGTTGTAATGATAATCTACACGCTCATTTGGCCCTCCTACCATCATTACAATAAAATCACCGCCTGGATATACCTCTTTGTTGCAAACAGGTGGTTTTAAATTGTCTTTATTTTCTTCTATCCAATTCATTAGGTTAAGCACATTAAATCCAGCCATGATGATACTTTTTATTAAAAAAAAAAAATAGGTTATTAATTATTTATAAATCCTTAGTAGTAAATTTAAGGATTATTTTTAAACATCCTAAAAGAATGAAGGCTCGAACCATTCTAGTTCTCGAATTTCTGTAACTCGCAGAGTTCTTCTATTATTAACCAGCCTAGCCCTACAGCTTATTAAAACTTCTTTATCGTGATTTTTGGAATTAAATTCCGATTCAAACTCTGCTGACAATGGTAACAATATAAGTTTTTGATCATCCACCAAATGTATATAATTAATGGACAACAAGCTATCTGTTCGCTCATCTGCTATCTGTGTAAACTTTCCTCGAAGTTGTATATCGATATCTAGATTTTCTAATTCCTCTAGATCAAGCCCTTTTGTTACTTCTAAGACACAATCAAAACTAGAGCATTCAGAACTACTATTACAAGCTATTAAAAAACAGCACAAAATATAGACTAAGCCTTTTTTCATTACAATTCTATCGTTTGAACATTGGTAAGGGATTGAGCGGATGTCTTAGGAAACGTTTGCCAGTCATTTTCAAGAGCATTCTGCGAAAACCTAAGGATGGGAATTGTTTATTTATTTGCTTGATTAGTGTTTTAGGGATTCCGAAGCGTTTGAACCCAAAAAGCAAGTCTAAGGTATCTGCTTGACGAAAGGACTCTACTATAGCATGGTAAATATGCCCTCTATAACTACTTATTTTATGGTGTAATAGGATCATCATTCTGATCTCATCTATCCAATTTTCCTGCCCTATACTTTGTAGATATGCCCTCATCTTGTGTACAGAAGGGTCTAAATAGTCAAAGGTTTTGTCTGTCCATATTCCAATGTCATGATAAACCGCTGCTATTGCTAGTTTTTCTTCGCTATCCTCGTCATATTCTAACAAATACCAAGCATAGTTAAATACTCGATAGACATGATTTCGATAGCGCTCATAATCCTTCCCTATTTCTGCCTGATGTGGAGTCAAGCAAATTTCTATTGTTTGTTGAAAACTTCGGAAAAGTCATTTAATAGTTTTAAATAAAGTTTGAATCTCCTCTAGGGAGAGGTTTTGTTCCTTAAAGAAGCGTAAGATAGATTCGTAACTATGCAGTTTTTGAAGCCCTTTAAGGAAGAAATATCGGGT
>JAAEPD010000225.1 GCA_024222455.1 Aureispira sp. | reverse complement strand
TCCATCAACTTAATCATTTTGCAATGAAGTCTAAAATTTACCTTGCTGCTAATAAAGCAGCTTTCAATGAACTTAATACATTAAAAATGGCTAATCCATCTTTTGCGTAACATCAGTAAAGTAATTATTAGATAACAATGGTTACTTTTTATGGATAAGACTATTAACATAAAGCAGTGTGTTGGTGGCTTGCTTTTGTTATACTATAATAGTATTTTAGGAAATAGGTTATCACAACAACTACTATTTAACCAAAAACAATATCTATGAATAAACTAATACTAATACTAGTAATGGTCTGTTGGACGTATCTCTCAATGGCTCAAAAAATTGCCTATGATGAGTATTTCTCAAACAATAATAGAGAATGGTCCACCAAAAAAGATACCAAGCACTACATGGAAATCAAGGATGGAGAGTACACCTTCAAGCATTTTCGAGAGTCCGGTTATTGGTGTGTTTGGGATAATATGTTTGTGGATGTTTTTCAGGATTTTAAGATCTCTACAAAAATAAGGCACACCAAAGGCGAAAATCAATTTGCATATGGACTGATATGGGGAACCAAAGATGCTAGTAATACATATACTTTTTCCATTACAGGCAAAGGGTCCTTCAAGATAGGACAATACAAAGATGGAAAATACTCTTCGTTAGATAAAGAATGGACAAAAACGGATGCAATCAAATTGGAGGGTAAAACCAATGAGCTAACTGTTCATAAAAAAGGTACTAAGGTTTATTACTACATCAACAATAAGTTGGTTGCTACAGATCAATTCAAAAAATTCTTTGACTACAAAGTTGGGTTTATTGTATACAAACAAACCGAAATAGCCATAGATGAGTTGCTTATATATCAAGATCAGGCTATTAATTTAGTAGATAATGCTAAAAAAGATTGGGAAAAAACAAATCTAGGAAGTAATATCAATTCTAAGTATAAAGAGCTAGAACCTATTGTGTCACATGATGGGAAGTGGTTGTATATTGCTCGTTCTGACCACCCAGAAAATACAGGAGATAAAAAACGATCAGATGCATGGGTTTCTAAACGAGGGAGCGATGGGAAATGGCAACCCATCCAGAATATGGGAGCCCCTATCAACAACAAAGGTTATAATGATGTAATATCTGTATCGCCAGACAACAATACCTTGCTTATTGCCAATACTTACAATAGTGATGGAACCTCTAATGGCGAAGGGGTCTCTATTACACATCGTACTAAAGATGGTTGGGAACTGCCCAAAAAGATAGAAATTAACGATTTTTTTAATAAAGATCAATATCATTCCTTCTGTTTAGCTCCAAACAAAAAAGTCTTGTTAATGGCAGTGGATAGGGGCGTAGAAGGCTATGGCAATCTGGATATCTATGTGAGTTTTGAACATGGTGGAGAATTTACCAAACCTCAAAATATTGGTAGTGATATCAATACTCCTCGTCGAGATGGAACCCCATTTTTAGCAGCAGATGGTAAAACGTTGTATTTCTCTTCGTCAGGATACTTTGGTTATGGTTCTTCAGATATCTATATGTCTAGAAGACTTGATGATTCTTGGACAAAATGGACAAAACCTAAAAACTTAGGACCTCAAGTCAATACAGCAGATTGGGATGCTTATTATTCTACTACTGCTGATGGAGAATCTGCCTATATGGTATCGTATGGAAAAGATGGTTATGGAGAAAGTGATATATATAAATTATCGCCTCCAGAAGATGCAAAACCAGAACAAGTATGGAAGATAAATGGTTATGTCTTTAATGCTAAAACATATGAACCCATTTCTGCCAATATTTTTTATTACGATAAAACCTTAGAGAAAGAGTTAGGGAAAGGGTCTTCTACTCCTACTAATGGCGACTATCAGTTGATGATTCCAGCACAACACGATTATCAAATCTATGCTTACCAGAAAGGCTTTTATCCAGATTATGCCTATATCGATCATAGTCGACTGAAAGAGGAAACAGAAATTACACAAGATTTATACTTACATCCTATCGAAAAAGATGAAACGATTCCTGTACAAAAAGATGAGGCTAGTCTTAATCGGCTTAGACGATTACTAGAGACTTATCCAGATATGAAGGTTGCTATTAATGGCTCAAAGGATGATGTGGCTAAAATTCAAAATTTTCTAAAAGAGCATGATATCCCTGCTTCTCGAATTAATAAAAAAGGGAGTACGAGCAAGGAAACTTCTTTTACAATCAAGGAGCTTGGGACAGAAACTATCCACAAAAAAGAAGAGAATTTTGATCCTAGTGTCAATGCAGAAGAGTTAGAGGTAGGACAGAAGTTTAGGTTGTCCAATCTTTACTTTAAGGCAGATTCTGATGAGATTACGCACAATGCTACCAATAACTTGCTAGAGTTGTATGGATTTCTTTCTAAGCATGAACACGTTTCTATCGAAATTGGAGGACATACCAATGGCTTGCCTAATAATGAATATTGTGATAACCTATCTGAAAATAGAGCGAAGAGTGTACGAGCCTTTTTGATCAATAAAGGAATTGATGCGAACCGTTTATCTTCCAAAGGTTATGGAAAACGTCAACCTATAGCGACTAACGAAACAGAGCAAGGTCGCCAAAGAAACCAACGTGTAGAGGTAAAGATTGTAAAGCTAAATTAACCTAGCTATTAAAACTAAATAATAAGACAAAAAATAGTGGGCAACACAATAAGCGAATAAAGCTAAATGTTGCCCACTATAAACTATAAACTATAAACTATAAACTATAAACTATAAACTTATCGTTTAATAATCAGTTTCTTAGTTTTGCCTACCGTTCCACTAATGAATTTGACCATATACATACCACTAGTCAATTCTTCGGTATTAATCTTATGACTAATTTGTTGTTGAGACACCTCATAAGTCTTTGTCCAAATCCGCTTACCTTGCGCATTGTACAACTCTACAGATAAGTTGTTGCCCAATTCTGGGGTATAATAATCAAATACAAAGAAATCTTCTGTAGGATTCGGGTGAATACTAATCCTATTATCTCCTTTGTCTACATAAAGCGCAACGGTTTCTGTGTATTCATACAGCCCATTAGTAGCAATTTGTTTCAGACGGTAATAATTCCAACCATCAAAAGGGCTTGGATCTAACTGTTCATAGTATTGAGGTATTGAGCTATTGCCTATTGCTGCAACTGTAGCAAGTTTCTCAAAATGAACACCATCAGCACTATGCTCTAAGATAAACTTACTTAAAGACTCTTCTTTTTCAGCCGTCCAATTCAATACATTTTCTGCACCTATATTTTTGCCACTAAAACTCAATGGAGAAAATTCTAATAGGACCTCTACTGCACCTTCTATCCGAATGTCAAAATCACAATTATTACCTGCAAAACCATCTACAGTTATATAATAAGTTGTATTAGGGTCCAAAGCTAAACCATCCCATTGTATTGTATCTGTATTGCCAGGATTGTCACAGAATACATTAGTATAGCCACCTGGATCACAAGTAGTACCAGTCAACTGATCAATAGAGACCTGAATCCCATTGGTAGAAGGAGAGCAAGTTGTATTTTCAAAATAAACAGTAACATCACCTCCCGTAGAAGCCGTAGTAAAGTAATACCAAACTGTATTTTCTAAGGTAGGATTGCCACAACCCGAGAAACTAGGATCAACAGTAGGGTTGGCCGTTGCATTGCTAGTTTGAGAAGCTGTAGTTGTCCCCAAACCTAATTGAAGTGCATTACTACAGTGGTCGTTACAGTCGGGCCAGTTTGTAGAGTTGACATACATCGTGTCATTCTCAAAAACTTGATCTACAATACCATTTGGCAAAGAACACCAAACCTTTAAATTACTAGCATTGTCAGGCACAGTTATACCCGGAACCTCTACGATACCCGAAGTCCCTACAGCAATGTTTAGTCCTGTGATAGTCTGTGTTACTGGTGCTCCACCATTCAACTCATAAGTAATATCTAATGATGTAATATTGGCTGTTGGATTACAAATACTACTGTTATTAAATACAGTTACATCCAAATGGTATTCTGAACCATAGCAACAATAAACACCTTGCAATTCTGCATCTAGAGGTGTGTCTGTTATACGGAAATTATCAAAAGCAAATTGAGTTTCGTACAAATCATTACCCCAAACTCTAAAGCGCACACAATCCTCCCCAATCAAATTACATAAGTCATAATAAACATAATACCAATTGGTCAGTGTACCATTACCCCAACCACAACAAGTTAACTGTGGCATGTCACCATACCAATGTGCATCGGTGTTAGCTCCCAATTGAGTCCAGCCACTTGTTTCGTTTAGGCGATATTGAATGACAGCATAACGATCATAAGAATCTGCCAATGAATTGAGCATGATTTCCATACTCAACCGAGGGTAAGTAGCTGTAGTAAAGTCAAAAATAGGACTATACACCCAAGCATCCACACTGTTTACATTTACATCGGTTAAATACCAAGAATCACCTCTGCCCTGTGGTCCACCCAAATAAGGCACAGGCCCCAAATCAAAGTATTTAGACACATTGCTAGAGTTGGTAGGGCCACCACTCCAATACGTCGGAGCAGCATTGAAATCCTCAGAATAAGGATAAGTACTCACCTTAATGTCATTGACATCTACACTAGTATATAAGGTATCGTTATCTTGGTTAGAATCTGTACTACTGTGTACAAAAATCTGGAAATTGTAAGTACCTACAGGCAACATATTTAGTTGACTAGAAAAGGTATGAGTCAATGCACCACCAACAGGAACAGTTCCAGCGATTGTATCTGTAATCGTAATGCTGTTTGGCCCCGTAACAACACAAGTGATAGGAACATCTGTAGCCGGTGTACAAGAAAAGTTTTCTACAGTTACCGTAATATCTTGATCGCTGCTATAAGTACAAGCTGCAAAGGTAGGGTTGTTAAGCACCGTAACTCCCACATCAAAGTCTGCACGATCAAAAATTTGGAAATTGTCAAAAGCAAACTCCGTTTCATACAAGTCATTGGCATATACTCTAAACTTAACGCAAGTTTCAGTCTGCAATTGACACAAACGATAATATACATTTGTCCAACTATCTAGTAAACCATTACCCCAGCCACAGCAATTTGTTTGAGGCGAAGGGCTATACCAATCAGGATAACCACTTGGACCTAATTGCGTCCAATTCGTTCCACCATTGAGACTATATTGCACTACTGCATAGCGATCATAAGAATCGTTGATTGAACGGATTTTAATATCCATACTCAAGACTGGATTAGGGATAGTAGTCAAGTCAAAAACAGGACTCTCTACCCAACAATCTCGGCTGCCCAAGTTACCAAAATTAATCAACCAACTTTTATCTTCTCCTTCCGAGCCATTGAGGTAAGGAATTGTATCCCAATAAAAATACTTCTCATCTATAGTTGTACTTGGCGCTAAAGAAGCCCAACCATCATTGGTAGTATTAAAATCAGCTAAATAAGGATAAGTGTTAATAGGTGTTCCACTATAACGCACCTCACTATGGAAATTATTGGCAGGGAAGGTGTCATTGATATAATCAGAACCAGAACCATTGATGTTTGAAAATACCTCTGCCGTAAAGGTGTAAGTGCCTGCTATACTCATATCTACTGTAGATGGGAATATATATTGGAAAGCACGTTGTCCCTCTAGCGGTCCAGGAATTGTATCTACAAACGAAGCACCATTGGGACCTGTCATAGTAAAGGTGACAGGAATATTAGTCAAACGTCTACAAGTGTTGTTACGCACCAAAACGCCAACTTGCTCTGCATTAGAATAAGTACCACAAGGGCCTCCATCAGCAGGTGTGATTGCAACCACCTCTATGTCATCATCTTCAGTAGTTACTAAGAAATTATCAAAAGCAAATTGAGTTTCGTAAGAATCATTTGCCCAGAAGCGGAAACGAACACAATGCTCTCCACTCAAGGCACAAATATCTTCCAAAATCACATGCTGCCAAGGCGAAATTGTGCCATTACCCCAACCACAACAAGTTGTCTGAGGCGAAACGCCATACCAACCAGGTTCTATATTTGCACCCAATTGTGTCCAAGCACCTGTTGCATTGAGTTGATATTGGACTACCACATAACGATCATAAGAATCGTTGAGGGAGTTCATCATGATGTCAAATTCCATAGTAGGATTAGTAGCTGCCGTGAAATCGAATAAAGGGCTATACACCCAAGCATCTACACTACCCGCATTCACATCCGTGAGGAAGAAACTATTACCGTTTCCTTGAGGTCCTCCTAAATAAGGTACAACTCCCCAATCCCAATATTTAGTTACATTTGTTGAGTTGATTGGGCCACCCCACCAATGTGCGGTATCTACATCAAAGTTTTCAAAATAAGGGTAGTTGACCACCTTGATTCCTCCAACATTAATATTTAGAATGGTAGTATCATTATCCAGTTTAGCATCGCTAGGGTAGTGCGTGAATCCTGTAAAGGTATAATCACCCAAAGGCAACATATCTAAAGTACCTGCAAAAGTATAATTGACAGAAGCACCAGCTGCAATAGTTCCTGTGTACATGCCCATAAAACTTCCAGGAGAAGCACCTGTCACCTCACAACTCACTGGAACACTATCTACGTCCACACAAGAAAAATTGGTAATGGTTACCGTAATCTGCTCTTGATCGGTATACAAACAAGCATCATCAGTAGGTTCTACAAAGGCTGTAACCCCCACATCCACACGATCTACAATTTCAAAATTGTCAAAAGCAAATTCAGTTTCTCTAAGGTCATTGGCAAACAACCTAAACTTGACGCAAGGTTCACCAGCTAGGTTACACAAAGCATAATAGACATTCGTCCAACTATCCAAAGTTCCATTCCCCCAACCACAACAGGTAGTTTGAGGTGAAACACCATACCAATCAGGGTAACCATTAGCGCCCAATTGAATCCAACTGGTTCCTCCATTAATACTATATTGCATCACTACATAACGATCATAAGAATCATTCAGTGAATGCAGCTTAATATCCATACTCAAGATAGGGTTGGTTACTGCCGAAAAGTCAAAAATAGGACTTTCGACCCAACAGTCACGACTGCCTACGTCTTCATCGTTCAGATACCAACAAGTACCTTCTCCTTCAGGTCCATTTAGGTAAGGAACCGTTCCCCATTGGAAGTAGCGATATTGATAATTGAGCGAAGTTGTATTCCACGAAGCCCAACCATCATTAGTTGTATTAAAATCGGCTAAGTAAGGAAAGGTATTGATCGGAATATTATTATAACGAACCTCTGAATGTGTATTGTTGGCAGGAATAGTATCGTTGATATAACTCCATCCAATACCCGTAGGATTGTCAAATATTTCTGCATCAAATGTATAAGTACCTGCTACACTCATATCTATTGTACTAGGGAATATATAACGTAGTTCATCTTCACCCATAATAGGTCCTGCAACAGTGTCGTTGAAGGTAACATTGAGGGACGGTCCTGTGATGGTCAAACGGACAGGAACATTGGTCAAAGGACGACATGTATTGTTGCGAATCAAGAGTCCAACTTGTTCTGCATTGGTAAATGAACCACAATCTCCCGCATCTGTAGGGGTTATGGCTACAATTTCTAAATCATCCCCCTCACGAGTTAGCTTTACATTATCAAAAGCAAATTGAGTTTCTCTAAGATCGTTGCCAAAAAATCTAAACCGCACACAACTCTCCCCACTCACCACACACATATCTTCCAAAAATACATGCATCCAAGGTGTAATATTGCCATTCCCCCAACCACAACAGGTCGTTTGAGGAGAAACCCCATAAAATAGAGGATCGGTATTGACGCCTAACTGTGTCCAAGTGCCAGACTCATTAAGTTGGTATTGCACTATTACATAGCGATCATAAGAATCGTTGAGCGAGTTCATCATTATATCAAACTCCAAATCGGGATGTGTGACTTCCGAAAAGTCGAAGATAGGACTATATACCCAAGCATCTATGCTGCCTGGATTCACATCTGTTAGGAAAAAGCTATTGCCGTTGCCCTGTGGCCCACCCAAATAAGGCACAACACCCCAATCCCAGTATTTAGTAACATTGGTAGAGTTGTGGCTGTTGCCTTCCCATCCAGCAGTATCGGTATCAAAATTTTCGAAATAAGGATAGTTGATGATTTTGACATCATCCACATTTATGGTCTGTCGTAGGGTATCGTTTACATTATTAAAATCACTGGCCATTTGGGTATAAGCCTCCAAGTTGTACAAACCTAAAGGAGTCATATCTATAGTGCCAGGAAATGTAAAACTATAAGAACCATTAGCTAAAATAGTATCTGTAATCGTTCCTGTAAAGGTATGTGTAGCCATTCCTGATACATTACAAACTACATCTATATCATAAACAGGAATACAAGAAAAATTAGTAACTGTAATGGTCACCTGCTCTTGGTCGTTGTATAAACAGTTGTCTTGCACAGGTTCTGTAAAGGCTGTAACCCCCACATCAATACGGTCAAAAATTTGAACATTGTCAAAAGCAAATTGAGTTTCGTACAAATCGTTTCCAAAGAATCTAAAGCGGACGCAACTCTCTCCAATCAAGTTGCATAAGCCATAATAAACGGTTGTCCATTGATCTATAGTGCCATTACCCCAACCACAACAAGTTGTTTGAGGTGAAACCCCATAAAAGTTAGGTTGATTGTTGGGCGCTAATTGTGTCCAAGATGCACCATTATTGGTACTATATTGTATGGTTACATAACGATCATAAGAGTCATTGAGTGAGTTCATTTTCATATCTAAACTCAAGATCGGATTAGCTAAAGCTGATAAGTCAAAAATAGGGCTTTCGACCCAAGCATCTCGGCTACCATCATTATCATTGGTCAGGTGCCAACTATCTTGGTTGCCTTGAGGCCCATTGAGATAAGGAACCTGTCCTAAGTCCCAATATTTAGTTGGACTGTTGCTACCTGCTTGCCAACCACTATTGGTGGTGTCAAAAGTTTCTAAATAAGGATAGCCCGTAACCAATTGTGTACGTCCATCTGAGATAGTATCGTTGAGGGCATAACCATCTCCAGGCATTAGGGTATGCGGGAAAAAGTGATAAACGCCATTTGAAGACATATCGATAGTCGTCGCAAAGGTAAATGTAGCAGAACCTCTAGGTGGAATGGTATCGGTGAACGTCCCATTGAGTGTAGTGGTCAATAAACCTATAATATCACATTGAACAGGTACATTAGTAACTGAATCATCACTATAATTTCGAATAATTACGGTTACTTGTTCTGTAGTAGAATAGGTGCCAGCACAGGCTAAATAACTAGGAGCTGTCAACTGTTCTATACCTACATCTGGATCACAGTAAATAACAATGTCGTCAAGATACCAATACTTACCAGCTACATTTCCGTCTACAAATCGAAAACGTACTTGAACGCTAGCTTGGTTATCGGCAAAGGCACTAATATCAAAAGTAGTGTCTTGGGGCGCAGGAATAGAGCCTCTTGTGAGTTTGTGATAATCTTGTAGGGTGCTCCAAGAACCACCCCCATTGTTACTAATCTCTAAATAACCATGTGTATTTTCTACTCCTACCCAATGATGACTGAATTTTAGTCGAGTATTGGTTCTGTTGGTACAGTTTACAACAGGGGAAGTTAGGGCAGCTTCATTGCCTGTGGCAGCTGCACCAAGTGCTTCATCATCAAATACAGCATAATAGCCGCCACTAGTGCTACCAAAGGCAGGAGCATTGCGAATAGTCCACAAATCCACCCCACTAATAGCCGTATTGGTCCATCCTGTAGGAAGCGTACTGCCTATAAATAGTTCTTCCAATAGAATTTCGGCAGAAAGGTGAAAACTTAGTATCGCAAAAAAAAGTGTAGTGTAGAGTTTTTTCATAAAAAAGAGTGTTTCTAACACTATCTTCATTTAGATAGATAGCATTGTATGCTCAAGAATGATAGATTTTATCGAAGTCTAAGGTTCTAAAGGGGGTATATAGTATATAACATACGATATTTTGGGCAGATATGTTAATGTCAACTATACATATTGTTGGCCCAAACTTAGTAGTGGGAGAGTATGAACTCTAAATGTTAGAAGAGTAGAAGTTGGATGGACATTTAGAGGTAGCTTTAACTATTATTCTACTGTAATCTTGAACTTATAGGTGTTCTCAAGGGGTGATCGGAATTTTTTTTTGATTTTAATAGTGCAGGTTCCTATTCCAACAGCTTTGAATGTATTCTTACTTTTCTTTATCCCCCTCCAGTTGGCTTTATACTTAGTTTTGCATTTTTTTTGGATTAGTCTCCTTTTGGGTTTCTTGGTAAGCTACTACCAATTCATTATCAATGCTATATTTAGTGGTATGCCCAGCAGAAGGGTGTATCTCAAAAGGGTAATATAGTACGTAGTTTTACTTGACTATGACTGCTATTTTTAGAGGAGAAAGCTTTATCATTTCTGATTTTTTATTGTTTGTTAGGTGTGGTCTATAACAGGTCGCAATGAATATAATAAAAATAGAAATGTCAGTTAGTTTTAGAATGTTGTTCATATAAGAGAAAATAGGAATAAAATTTATAAAATTGGTTGTAGAGAATATCATTTTTTTTTTACAAAAAATATCAAGGAGGAAATTGTAAAGGCCCTGTCTTATAGCCCAAACTGAAATGTTAGTACTATATATATAGTTTTTACTAATGGGTTTAAAACATTATTTGTTGAATGTTGTTTTGTGTGAAATATTATTTTATTCCTATTGGGATATGTATATTTGTACGTATTTTTTTTTTTACAAAAAAAAGGATTTAACTCTAAGAGCATATTTTTATTTTATAGCTGAAATAGAAAAGTCCAAACATGCTCTAATAAGCAAATCAACTATGAAGCAACTTTACTTTGTATTATTATGTGTTTGTATTGCCTATACAACTCAAGCTCAAACTACCTTTCTTACGGAAGATTTTGGACCAGGAACTTGTGCTATCCCTACAGGGTGGGCTTCAACTGGTGGCTTGAGTTGGGATTTTTCGACAGCAGATCCAGGTAGAGGACCAGGAGGTGACAATACAACAGGTACTGGATGTTATGCTCAAATGGATGATTCTGATGGAGCAAGTGCTCGTCATTTAATAACACCTAGTATAGACCTAACAGGGTATACGCCAACACTGACTTTCTATGTTTTTAATAGTGATGCATCTGGTGGTAGTCCATTAAGTCCCGTGAGCGAATATTCTATTTTGCATATTGATGTTTCTACAAATGGTGGTTCTACATTTACACCTGATGTCGCTGTTGTTGGAGATGATATTCCAGCAGAAAATTACGAGACGTGGACTCAAGTAACCGTTGACTTAAGTGCCTACGTAAGTAATGCTACCGTAATCCGTTTTAGAGGAGTTGAGGGAAGTAGCTTTTATTCAGATTTGAGTCTTGATGATATAGAGCTAACGGGTGTTCTTACTTGCAATATTCCAACCACTACATATACAGTTGTTCCTGATTGTGGCAATCGTCAATTTACGATTGATGTGAATGTTACTGCCTTAGGTGATGCTACAGGTGTAGATATTACGGATGGAACAACGACCTATCAAACAAATGTAGGAACAGGCTTGTATAATATAGGTCCCTTTGCTTATAATACTAATGTAACTGTACAGGTAAATGGAAGTTCTTACAGTGGTTGCAATACCAATTCAACTTCTTTGACAGAAGCTTGTGCTTGTGCTACATCTCCTACTGCTGTAGTCAATTCTGTGAATCTTAATTGTGGAACAAACACCTACGATATCCAAGTTACGGTCAATAGTGATGGAAGTGGAGATGCCAATAAATCAGATATATTAATAGATGCTGTAGTTGTTCAAGCTGATGCTACAACAGGCAATATGTACACTTTTAATGTAGCAGAAGGTAGTCATACTGTTACTGTAGAGGCAGAGGGTGCAGGATTTGCTACATGTACTTCCATCGATTATGATGAGAGTCAATCTTGCAATAATGATGAATGTACAGGCGCTTTTTTAGTGCAAACAGATGGAACTCCACGAACATCGTTGGATGTAACTACTTATACCTCTTCTGCTACCAATCTTAGTTGTGATGCAGGAGCCAGTGATGAAGATGCTTATTACAAATTTGTAGCACCTGCTTCTGGTATGGTTCTAATTGATATAGATGATACAAATCTTGCAGGAACGAGCGCTAATCGTGTGGAAGGTGCATTATTTGCTAGTTGTGGCGGTGCCGAAGTGCAATGCTTTGGTTCCAGTTCTAGTCATTTTGGGTCTAGCACTACTGCTTCTCAATTGGGGCGAATAGCATCAGGACTAACTCCTGGAAATACTTATTATTTAGAGATAGAGCATTATAACGATAATTGGACAGGAACTTATGATGTTATTATTAACGATTATGCTCCATCTATAGCTGCTAATACTCAAGTTTGTTTGGATTTGACAGATGCTGTTAACATCAACGATCTAGGTTCCTTAGGCGAACCCTTCAATTGTTCTATGTTTAACTCTCCTGAGTATACCGGTTCTGACGAAGAGGAATACCTATTGTATACACCAAGTAGTAATCAAACCATTAATTTATTAGCAACAAGTGCTTCTTATGACGATGTAGATGGTATCTACATCGGTATGTTTGAATGGACACCAGGCACTAATGCTAACTGTTTAGGCTCTACAGCAGGAATGGTTATCGATGGTGGAGCATCTAGTGGTCAAGTTTCGGGAATAAGTCTTACAGGCGGAACTACTTATGTGATTGTAATTGGGGAAGATTATAATGATGGAGTGTCTGTTTGTGTAGAAATCCAGTTAGAATGTGGATCTACAAGTACAAATTCTATAGTTTCTAGTGATTGTTTAGGCAATACCTATACAGGGCGAGTCAACTTTAGTAATCTAGGAGGGGCTGCAGTTACTTATAATTTAGAGGATGATGCTAGCAATATCTTTACGAATATATCTACAGCAACCAATTATGATTTTGTTTATACTGATCTTATTCCTCATACTGTAATATTAAAAGGCTATGATGGAAGCTCCAATTTAGTTTGCCAAGAAGAAATAGTAGTATTCAATTCTGGATGTAATGGTACAGAAACTTGTGCAAGTGCTCCAAATATTACAAATACTTGTTTGCCTGGAAATTTGGTTGGTGCAGTTAATGAAGGAACTTTAGCTAATAACCCCTCTTGTGGAAACGGTACTTCTGTACGAACTTGTACAGGCGGGTTTTCTCCTTCATCCAATTATGAGGATATTTGGTATGAAATAGACAACTCGGGAGGAGCAAATAATATTACTGTGAATATTACAGACTTGACAGGAGCAGAAGAGGTTATAGTATTTTTGTACGATGGAGGTTGCACCAATAGTGATATGTTAGTACATACTTACCAAAATCCCGTCACAACATCCATAACAGCACCAGCAGGTGGACCTGGAGGCTCTTGTGCAATCTTTAACTCTGCCAATTCTTCCTTTAATTTTTATAACCTTTCTAGCTACAATACTATTTATGTACGGGTAATGCCTTACGTTAATGCAAATAACTGTGTGGGGTTAGTCAACCCTACTTTTACTATTTGTGCTGTAGTTCCGCAACCTAATGATGTTTGTAACAATGCTATTGATATTACCATCAATAATGGAGGTGTTGCTAGTAATGGAGATTTAAGTGCTGCAGCTGATGAGGGAATTGCTTGTCTAAATGGAGTAACAGGAAAAGATTTATGGTATAATGTGAATAATATTTTATCTGCAGCACCTAATTATACAGGACCTTATAATGTAATATTTACAGCAGATGGACAGACTGGTGATTCTATGATTGTTCAGTTGATAGATGGTTGTTATACTTGTCCAACAATTACTGTTTTAGCACAAGATACTTTAGTTTTTGCAAGCCCTGATTCTACCAATTTTGGCAATTTTGAGTTAAGTGGAGGTATCTCTGATTATAAAATTAGAGTAGTTGATTTAGGTGGGACAACTAATTTTACGGCAACAGCAAAACTTAGGGCCGTTAATGATATTTGTGATTATTTCAACAGTCCTGTAACTGGGTTTAGCCTTTGGGATGGTTCTAATCCGACCGTTCGGAATGTAGATTTTAATTTTGGAACAGAGAACGATTTATTTTATAATTTTACTTCTAATGCCGCAGTTCCTATGTATTCAGGAACAGTTGATTTTATAGTAAATGGTTTAGGCGTTAATGAAAGCATTGAGATAGAGGTTTATGAACGAACGCCCCTTTATTCTACAGATTGTGGAAACTTAGTACAAGTTGGGAATCCTTTAACCATTTCTTCTGATGGAACATTTACCTACAATTGTTTAAATGAGTTTGAAGGAGACTATTTAGTACGAGTAGTTAATAGAGGAACTGATAATGCAATTTTCACCTTATCAGCAGAGCCTAGTCAACCAGCACCAGTCAATGATCGTTGCAGTAATATCTGGAATGGCAGTTCTGTTACTTTTAATGGAGCACCTTTTGACTTGACAGGCAACACCCTTAATGCAGATTTTACACCAGCTAGAGATTGTGATAATTATGCTAGTGATTGTAGTGGTGTTGATCTAACAGCAGATAAAGATTTATGGTTTTATTTTACAATCCCTGCAGATAATTGTCCTAACCTAACCGCATCTTCCAAAATTACAGAGGTCACCCTGACTTATGATGCTAGCAATGCTTTTAGAGATGCGAAACTATTTGTTTATTCTGATTGTAATCCAGCCAATAGGCTAGCATGTAGCGGGAATTTAGATGGAGCAGGGGCCTCTTTTACAGTATCTGATTTACAAAATGGGGAAACTTATTTAGTTAGAATAAAACCAAGTTCTCTGAATTCTAATAATGATTATAGCTTTGATCTGTCTGCTACGCTTGGTCCTGTTCGCCCTTGCAATGATGAATCCTCAGATGTACAAAGCTTAGGTAATGTTATTAGTTCAGGAACAGACCGAACAACTTGTTTTAATGGGCCTTTTTCAGCTCAAGGTGCTACAAGTAGCACTAATCCTGCGAGCGGGACAGATGTGTGGCTTTCATTCATAGCACCTAATCCTGCTAATGGACAGAGCTACCAAATCGCAGAGAGTTATGTTTCTATCTACCTAAAAAGTTTGAGTGGTCCAGGAAACCCATATGGTTTAAACTTACGGGTTTATGAAGAGGTTGGTTTAGATAACTCTATCGGAGTGCCTTTAGGCGAAAATGCAGTAGGGACAGGAGGTAGTATTACAACCAATACAAATGGAGACGCATGGTTAAGTCTAGGTCACTTAACCCCAGGAGAGGATTATTTTATTCGTATTAGTCATAATGAACCTGTTACAGAAGAAGTATTATATGATTTATGTTTGTACGAAACAGCTACTCAGGATGCGTGTAGTCAATCTACTATTGCAATAGCTGAAGGTGTTGAATGTGCTGATGATTGCTCTCGATTCTATAGAATTTCTTTGCCAGAGCGTTCCCCTTCTGGTTATTATCGATTTGAGGCAATTGGCCGTGATGGAAATGATATTAATACTCGAATGTTTTTCCAGCCGAATGAGACTTTAGGAACTAATGATGGCGATATTACAGATGTAGATCAACCTTGTGGAGTGCAGAGTTTGGTTACAGAAGAAGCAGAAGGTGTATTAACTGATCCTGGTACTTGTAATGGAGGAACAGGGCATTATGGCATTTATAATCTCATTGGCCCTGCCACAGGCTTTGCTAACATGTATTACTTAGAAGTTTATGATGAAACAGACCTACTAGGCTGTGGTGGTTTAGATATTTGTGAGTTGAATGTAAGTGGGCCATTCTCTACCATAGCATTAGCTGAAGCAAATGGTAGTCCGGATATTGTATGTACTACACCTAATACTTTTCCTATAGAATTATTATCATTTACAGCTGAAAACAATGGTTGGCAAAATGAATTAGTATGGATAACTGCATCAGAAGTCAACAATGATTATTTTGTAATAGAGAAATCTTTGAATGGGATTGATTTTGAGGATTGGCAAATTGTAGATGCTGTAGGAAATAGTACAGAAGCTCAAACTTACCAAACTAAGGATAAAAATATATATCCAATAACTTATTATCGATTGAAACAAGTGGATATAGATGGGACTACTTCTTATAGTCAAATTGTTGCAGTAAAATCATCGATTCCTAGCGAAGTGGTATTGCTTCCTAATCCTGCAAAAAATAATATCAGAGTTATCATGCCTTTAGATAAGAAGGTTGCCTTTTTGGCTGTGATAGATGCCTTAGGACAAAGGAAAGAATTAGCCATTAACCAAGTAGGTCGCAATTTGGAAGTAGATATTGAAAGTTTAAAATCAGGAGTTTATATCCTTCAAATATATCAAGATAGAGCTGTAGTTACACAACAATTTGTGAAGGAATAAAAACTCTATAGCTTAATTCTAATAGACTAAATCTCAGTATAGAAAGCAATTGTTTTCTATACTGAGATTTTTTTTAACTTCAAATTACCTAACTATATTTTTCGTGATATGAACCTTATAGTGTTAGCTAGTAATACTCAAATTTATTGTTCATTGAATATATTTAACTGTTTACTGATAAATCTAGATCATTCACTGAAGATGCCTATTCTGACAGTAGTTTTGGCCATGTTTTTTCTGTTAACTAGGTGTGCGTTGCTTAGAAAAGTAACAAATAAAAAAAACACTTTTAATAAAAAAAACAGTAAGCCATGTCAAGTACTATTGAAACCTTAAATCAGATCGTAAAGGATGGAATAAGCAGAGGACTAGGACATCTTTATACAGAAGACAGTTTCCTAACAGGTAAAAGCTTTACCATAGAAGGACAAGAATTAGTAAATTTTGGTTCTTGCAGTTATTTAGGTTTAGAAACACACCCTGCGCTCAAACAAGGAGTTGTTGATGCAGTTATCAAATATGGAACTCAATTCTCTTCATCCCGAACATATTTGTCTTTAGGATTATACAAGGATTTAGAAAAATCTTTAAGCACCATTTTTCAAAAACCTGTTATTGTTGCTGCAAGTACTACTTTGGGGCATTTAGCAACTTTGCCTACTATTATAGGTAAGAATGATGCCGTTGTTTTGGATTTGCAAGCACATTCTAGCATCCAAATGACTACTCAACTCCTAAAAGCTCGTAAAATTCCTGTTTATATTATTCGACACAATTGTATGGATTCTCTAGAAAAGAAGATTCAACATTTGAATAATAAGCATGATAAAATCTGGTATTTTGCAGATGGTGTGTATTCTATGTATGGTGATTTTGCACCTTTTGCAGAACTAGAAAACCTACTCAACAAGTACAAAAAATTCCATTTATATATCGATGATGCGCATGGTATGGGGTGGGCAGGCAAAAATGGTGTAGGTGTAGTTCGTAGTCACATGGAACACCATGATAAAATGGTCTTGGCAGTATCGCTCAATAAGTCTTTTGGAGCTGCAGGAGGTTGTTTAGTCTTTCCTAATAAGGAAATGGAAGAAAATGTCCGAAATTGTGGTTCTACCTATATGTTTTGTGGGCCTATTCAACCACCTATGCTAGGTGCAGCAATAGCTTCTGTCAATTTGCACCTCTCTCAAGAGTTAGAAGATCGCCAAAAGGCATTAAAAGTGTTGATCGATCATACCAATCAGCGACTTAATGAGCTCAATTTGCCACAATATATGCAAATGGATAGTCCTTTGTTTTTTATACCAGTGGGTTTGCCCAAAACAATTTATGATATTATTGGTAAAATGAAAAATGACGGATTTTATCTCAATGCAGCAGCTTTCCCAGCAGTTCCAATGAAAAAAGGTGGTATTCGATTTATGATCAATGGGAATCTAACTATAGAGGATATTGACAATATGTTGGAATCTTTGCAAGCCAATTATATCGAAACTATACTAGAGATAGGAAGTAGCTGCGAAGAAGTTGCCAAAGCCTTTGGAATAGCACCTTTTAAAATCAAAGTGGAAGGTAGCCAGAGTAGTGAAACAATCAATAAGAATGATTTAAAAATAGAAATGCACCGCTCTATTCTCAATATGAAAAAAACGGAATGGGATCTGTATTTTGCTGGTCAAGGTAATTTGAGTTATGAGAATATAAAAATGATTGAAAAGGTGTTTACGAACCAATCAAAACCTGAGAATAACTGGGATTTCTATTACTGTACAATTAGAGATGTCAACGATCAAGTCATTTTAAAAACTTTTTATACTTGTGCTTTGGTCAAAGACGATATGTTTTCTCCTGCTTCTATATCTAAACAGGTAGAAAAAATGCGTGAACAAGATAGTTATGCCCTAACTTCTAAGAATGTTATGACAGGGTCTATGATCACAAAAGGAGAACATGTGTATCTCAATAAAAATCATGAAAACTGGAAAGATGCATTGGAATTATTGCTTAATCAAATGCAAGTAACAATGGAGCAATTAGGTGCTACAAAGTTGATGATTCGAGATTTTATAGGAAAGGAAAATTTAGAGTTGAAAAATGTGATGTTGGAGTTGGGGTTAATTAATTACAACCTATTGAATAATTGTGTAGTGAATAATTTAACAGCTTGGAATACTAGAGATGAATATCTAGCCCAATTGGGGCAAAAATATCGATATAATGTCAAAAAGGAGATCTTAAAATTTGAAGATCGATTTATAGTTAAGACCGAAAAACCTCAGACAGAGAAAGAGTTAGAAGCTTGTTATGATTTATATACAGCAGTATTTGAAAAATCTTATGAGTTGAATGTGTTTAAGCTACCCAAAGCCTTTTTTCAACAAATGTGTGAGGATAGTAATTATGATGTGATTAGGTTATATCTCAAGCCTGAATTTGCTGGTGGAGCAACTGAACCAGTTTTGGTAGGAGTTATGTTTAGCCAACTGAACCATACTAGTTACAATGCAATGATCGTAGGTCTAGATTATCAGTATCTTAAGGAGCATAATACCTATAAACAGATTATGTTTCAAACCTTACTAAGAGCAAAAGAGTTAGGAGAATCTACCTTAGATTTAGCTTATACAGCAGAACTAGTCAAGAAAAAATTGGGTGCCAAAATACAAGAAGTGAGAGCTTATGTACAAGCCGCAGAACATTATAATTACCAAATATTAGATGCTATGCTACAATAAATAGGTTTTTATGAAAAAGTAGAGGGCAACAAGATGAGCAATACAGCAACTTGTTGCCCTCTCTAAATTAGAGCTTATAGGCTCTTAAATTTGCCATTTTCTATATCATACACCCAACTAGTTAGGTAAGGGAGGTTTACTCTTGCTATTCGTTGATTATTGTCTTTACCATAGAGTGTGAAGTCTACCTTTTTTAAGGCTTTTTTTATCGTAATTCTTTGTTTGAGCGTTAATGCTTGTTTGTCATGAACTTTGATGCGAGTCATCAAGATTTTTTCTTGTCTGAGCGATATGTATAGTTTGCACTCCAATTGACCATTAAAACCTTTTAATTCATTCTCACATTCTTTATCCAACAGTTGGTTAATACCCTTAAAACAAACTTCTAGAGGTTTTTTATTAAAACCAGTTTGTTTACAATGCATAGAGTCTTTGTGATAGGCTACAAAATCGCTTTGTGCTTTTCCCCATTTTTTATGGCAAAGTAAGCCAAGGAGGATGCACCATATTTTTAATACATTCATGGAAGTTGTCTTAACGTAATACAGAATCTAATACTCTCTTAGTGATAGAATATTTTAGGAATCTGATATCTCTTTAGATATACTATTTAAGGCATCTGGCGCATGTTTCAATTGCCCTTTGGTATATTGAGATTTAGGAGCTTTTTTGCTCCAGTGTTTGATAAATTTGGTTTGATAACGCATAAACGTTTTTAGATCAATATGATTGTTGTCTAAAACCCCTAGTTTAGTTAATCGACGGCAACTATGTTTATCATTTTGTTTTACTAAGTATTGTTGAATCAAGTTGCGCCCTTCACCACCTGTATTGTAGTCATCTGTATCTACAATATCCTGTAAAGATATAGAATTGCTTTGATTTTGAATAATATAGGTAATAAGTTTAGCTTCGCTCTCAATGAAAGCATTGTACTCTCCATATTTTTTCCAGTGCTGCATCCCTTTTTTTAGATCTGTAGAGTAGTCGTTTCCTTTTTTTAAGGCAACTTTATGCCTATTAGAGCGATAGCTGCCATGTGTGTAATTATAATACAAGCCTTGATAAGCATGCACAAACTCTTCAATGATAGCTGCATCAAAAAAGTAGCCATCCATTTGGTTTAAAGCAAACTGAAGTTCTCCTCTGTTCGGAAGATATTGGCCAATAGCCTTTTCTAGGTTTTTGCAAACCACCAAAAAGGGATATTCTGAATGTTCTAAATGGCAAAGCATCTGATCCAGCATTGGAGACTCTATTCTAAGTTGATCAACACGTTGCTGAATAGGGTGAGTGTGTGGGCCCCAAACTAGACCATCCGCCATCATTTTAGCTTGCGGATAAGGGATAATGCTGATTCCTAAAGGCATATCGTCCAGATATTTTTCTGGAATAACCCAATAGGTTTTAGCTTCTTCTTTAAAAATTTTTAATTCAGGGGTAGGGAAAGAAATTTGTTCCCCTAGAGGAAACAAATACATAGATAATGTTGCCAGCGCAACATAGATTTTTGATGTCATTTGGTTTGGTGATTTTTGGTACGAGGGTATAACTTCTCTTAGAACAATTCCAGTGCCAAAACTGTTGAATGTGAGCAGCTTTTAAAACTATTTTTAGTTAAAGTTAAATGCTTAATTTTTAACTACTTTTAAAACAGCAAAACCTTCTTCATTATTCAAGAGTAAACTATAAAATCCTGTTGTAAGATTTTTGAGGGAGAAGTGGAGGTTGTGTCCCTCCAAAACTAATTGGCCATTAGTGTTATAAAGCTGCCAATGCAATTGATTGCTGTTGGCTATTTGTATGAAAACACTGTCTTGGCTAGGGCTAGGAAAGAGTGTTGCATCTATTAGCTTAGCTTGAGTTGTGATAACTGAAACATTTGATGAATTAGAACTCTCCAAAAGAAAAGCATCTGAGTATCCTTTTGCTATATAGTTTTGTATACAACTTAGACTGTCTTGAAATGTGCCTATGATAAGCGGTTTTTTGCTTGAAATACTCAAAGAATGAGCAAGATCATTGCCATTGCTGCCAATCCCTTGCAAGTAAGTCAAATTACCGTTTGTAGTGAATTGTCCATAAAAACCATCGATTTTGTTTTTACTGACTATTTGTTGGTCTTCGATTCTTAGATAATCTTCAAAACCACCTACCAAACCGATTTTTTGTTGATTTATATCCAATCCTTTGAACCAACAGTGTGCTTTGTGGCTGTTGCTTTGTGTTGCCCATACTGGATTAGCAGAAGTATCTAATTGACTTAGGAATATATCATAGTATCGATAGGCTGTGGCTAATTTAGACTGCCCCAATTGGAGTACTCCCATGAATTGCCCTGCCAAGAAAAGTTGATTGTTATAATATCTAATAGCACCTACTTCGTTGCTATAAACACCCCCAAAGGATTTAGTCCAACGTAGTTGTCCGTTTGGGCTAAGCTTAGATAGGAATATATTAGGGTAGACAACATTGGCCTCAAAACTATTTTGTCCTGCAATTAGCTGTCCCCTGAAATTGCCAACCCAGTAGATATCTCCTTGTTGACTGTTGGTGAGGGATATGCCTTCTGCAAAACGAGTTTGATCAAAACTGTAGCCCCAAAGTGCTTGCCCTGTAGTATCAAATTTTAGGATGAAGGCGTTTTTAGAACCTGTATTATAAAGAGAAACAGTATCTATTTCTAAGCTGTCTTGATAGCTTCCTGTTAGATAAATATTAGAATTGCTGATCAATAATTCCGAAGGCTTTGCAAAATGAGATGCTCCAAAGATCTTAACCCACAAGACTTTTCCTTGTATGGAATACTGGATTACAAATATACTATTAGAGGCACTATAAAAGGATTGGTTTCCTATCCATAAACTATCCGAAAAAGAACCTAAGGCATATATTTTATTTTGGATACTGTCTAACTTCAAATCTACAAACTCTATGGCTTTAGGGCTTGCTATTTGGGCAGCCCAAAATGTATTTTGTTGGTCATCTTGGAGGCTTAACCATCCATCACTATCGCCCTTACTATTGAGCGTATTGTTGTGAATATTAGCCACTTGCTGAAAAGAACCTCCTAGAAGTCTATACTTGCTAGTCGTTTGGATATGCAGACCTTCCTCTCCCCCTAGATTACCTATTTGCTCAAAATTGGAGCATTCTTGAGCGACTATTGCAGCATGGAGCGTTAATAGAATTAAAATAATAAAAAATGGTTGTATTTTTCTTATCAACATTCGTATGGATAGTTTCTTATTTGTATAACTTACTATCCCGCAATAAGTATGCTATAGTGCCTTCTTTTTCATCTACATCTATGTGAAATGCACCTTGCTCATAAAGTTTGTCTAGTTTTATTTTAGCCTCTTCTAAGGGAATACGTTTGGCTACACAGAGTACCGAAGGTGTTATGCGCCCTTTGTTTTGGATGGCAATGTCTAATACATCTGCGTCTGGTATTTTTATTCGTTCTAGATCCTTTAGGATAGGAGCTGCTATCAAATTTTTTAGTTTAGGAGGGTTGGCATTTAGAGGTTGTTTAATGACATAAATACGCTGAAACCCTTTGGTATAGTTGATTGTAACTAAGCCATGTGTTCTAAGGCGTTTAAGCAGCTTTCTGGCTGATTTAATATCTAACCCAAAGATTACAGATAATTGAGCTGGTGTAACTTGGTAATCTTGCACTTGATCTAGTATAATACTGACAATTTCTTGTTCGCTCAGTTTCTCCAAATCTACTTCTTGAGGTGGAGACAGGGGAACATCTTGTTGTAGTTGATAAACATTAAATCCTGTATTGCCATGCAATCTGCGCAATGCTTTTTGCATAGAGAGCTGTGTGAGTCTTGTTTTAGATTCTTTTTTGGTAAGAGGAGATACACTTGCCAACTGGTCTGCAGTCAAAAAATGGTTTGCTCTATAGACTAATTGTAAAATTTCGGCATCCGAAATTTTGTCTTGAGTCTTGGCTGCTTGCTTGTTGTAGTATTTATAAATAAAGAGGACAAGCAAGAAAGTGTACAGCCAAATACCAAGTATAACACCAATAACAATAAGTCCTTCCATAGCAATATTGATCGTTAGTTTAGTAGGTAAAATACAATTATTCAGCTTGTAAGTACTTTAACATAGGATATAAATTGATTTTTATTATCTTTCTATAGGTTGCTAGACTTTCGCAAGTGATTGATAATCAATACTTGTTTTTTATAAGAGGCATGATCCTAAAGTTTTGAATATCAAGAACTAAGAAGTGCTGTTTTTTTAGATTTTTGTGAAAAATGTAAAAAATAGCGAACTATTATTATCTTTATGGTCTGAAAATTTTATACAAAAACAAATATTCTAATCGATCATGGGAAAAGGTGATAAAAGATCTAAGCGTGGTAAAATCAATTCTAGCTCTTACGGAAAAGCTCGTAAAAATGCTAAAGAGATGCGCAAAATCGCTAAAAACAAGAAAAAAGAGGCATAATTTATACCTCTAACAGATAAAAAAAGCCTCGAAATTTTTCGAGGCTTTTTTTATCGTTTAACAGACTAGTTTAATTCTTTTTGTACATTTAGGACCTATTTTTACTTACTAAAAAAAACAAACTACTATGAAAAAACAAATGATATTATTGTTCTTCATTTGCCTAGGTTTGACAACTACTACAGAGGCACAAAAGTTTTATATTAGAGGTGGTGCTGGTTTTGGCATTTCTGCAACTCCCGAAATTTTTGTTTACCAAAATGTAGAACGAGACCCTTCTAGTGGAGATCGAATAAAACAAACTACTATTTCTGGTAGTTTTGGGAGTGGTCCTACTTTTCGTTTAGGAGGAGGATATATGATTACAGAATATTTTGGAATAGACCTAGAGTTTTATTACCTACATGGAATGAAACAAGATTTTGGAAGTACTTCACAAGATGGTATTTATACTCGTAAGACAACGGGTAGAACAATACAAGCTAGAATGAGCCCTTCATTGATTGTAAAGGCTCCAGCGGGGACAAAATTTGCACCTTATGCTAAATTTGGAGTGGTTTTACCTTTTGTGGGCAAACAATATTTGGAAACGGAACAAGAAATTCAACATACAGATCCTACCTATATTAATTATAAAAAAGTAGTAGAAATTGATGGGGCTTTTTCTGTTGGGTTTGAGTCTGCTGTTGGTTTGCAATATAATATTACAGAGAAATTTGGTGTGTATCTAGAGATGATGTACACAGGACTCAGAGTAAAAGCTGCTAAGGGAGCTATTACGCAAGAGCAATTTTTTAACGAAGATGGTTCTGTTAAGCAAGATAATTTGGAAGGAAGACCAGTAGGTTTGAGTGAATTTAGATTTGTAGACGAGTTGTCTACTGATAACTCTAATATGAATTCTACTGCTGCTGCTGGTGAAGGAATTTCTTATAAGATTTTACCTAACCCTAATGGATATGATGATTCTAAACCTTTAGATATTCCAGCACAAAATAGTAACTATAGTGCTTTTGGCTTGAATCTAGGTGTAAAATATGGTTTCTAGTAAGAACTAGAATTAGAAGAAAAAAGGTTAGTAACTCAAATAATAGTTACTAACCTTTTTTTTATGCATTTTTGCGACGCTTCAATTCAGATCGGATCATTCCTAATTCTCTACTTACTTCCCCACCTACCGCAGAGTTCTCTTTTGCTCTACGAATAAGATAAGGTATGACATCCTGAACAGGACCATAAGGAACATACTTAGCTACATTATAGCCTTCTTTAGCTAAATTGAAAGTCAGATTGTCGCTCATACCATACAATTGGCAAAAGTTGGTGTGTGGATGATTCTTTGGAATATTTTTTTCTTCCATTAGCTCTGCTTGATATCTAGTGCTGTATTCATTGTGTGAAGCTAGGCAGGAAGCAATTTGTTCATAATTATCGATACAAAACTTAACAGCAGCATTGTAGTCGTTGTCACAAGCTTCTTTGTTCGGTTGGATAGGAGATGGATATCCTTTTTTTTCTGCTCGTTCACGCTCTTTTTCCATATAAGCACCTCGTACTAATTTAGCACCTAGGATGTAGTTTCCTTTTTGAGCTTTCTCAAAAGAAGCTTTCAAAAAGGCTAATCGGTCATGACGATATAGTTGAAAAGTGTTGTAGATAGCTATATGTTCTTGATTGTAGCGCAACATCATCAGATCTGTAAGCTCATCTATAGCAACTTGAATCCAACTTTCTTCAGCATCTATAAACAAGGCAACTTTGAGATCATGAGCTTCTTTACTAATTTTATCAAGACGATCTATAACACGCTGATATTCTTCTTTTTCTTTATCAGAAAGTTCTTTTTTAGCTGTTACTTTTTCGAGTAGTTCAAATCTAGCTAACCCTGTTACTTTGCAAGATACTACAGGCACTGTTTTATTTTTAGCTGCAAAACGTACAGAACGCATAGATTCTTGTACTGTTTTGTCAAAAGCTTTCTCTGTAGATTTACCCTCTGCGCCATAATCTAATATAGTGGCAACATCATATTTACCTAATTCTTCAATTGTTTTTGTGCATTCTTCAAAGGTAGAACCTCCACAAAATTGTTTGAATATGGTTTTTTTGATAATCCCTCGAATTGGTAGGCGGATTTTTAGCGCAACTAGAGTGAGAGCACTACCTATATCAACTAGCCATTGCTTGTTCATTAGGTTGAACAGCCAAGCCATGTCTTTTAGGTCTTTGTTGGACTTGCGTTCAAATGAGGTAGCTGTGTTCGTGAAGTCTAGAGGAGAATTAGCCATAATTCTAAATTAATAGGTTGACAAAATCGCTGTAAACATGTTCTATATCTATATCTTCAAATGTACTATGAATAATTCGGATTATTCCATATTTGCCAAGCTTTTTCAGCTTGTAAATGCAGCATTTCTAGACCGTTTTTGATAGTAGCGCCTTGCGCTTCGGCTCTTTGCAGAAATAAGGTCTTTTGGGGATTGTAGACTAGATCATAAAACAAGTGCTTATTTCCAACAGAAAGGTAAGGAAGTGAGGGGGCTTCATTTATGTTTGGGTACATACCCAAAGGGGTTGTATTGATAACCAACAAATACTCTTCTAAGAGTTGTGGACTGATTATTTGGTAGCTCAATTGCGATGCATGAGGATTGCGAGAAACGAGTTTAAATGGAATGTTTAATTGTTGAAGCACATAACAAACTGCTTTGGCTGCGCCTCCTGTTCCCAAAACCAATGCTTTTTGATGATAGGGTTTTAGTAAAGGTTGCAAGGATTGTTCAAAACCATAAACATCTGTATTGAAACCATGCAACTCTCCATTGTGCAAACGTATAGTATTGACAGCTCCTATTTCACTAGCAGCGCAATCTACTTTATCCAAAAAAGGGATGACTGTTGTTTTATAGGGAATGGTTACATTTAGGCCAACTAGGTTTTCCTGCTTTTGAAACAAAACAGGAAATTCTTCTATCGTTGTCAATGGAAAGGCTAAGTATTCTGTATTTAGAATACCCTCCTTATTAAATTTTTGAGCAAAATACTTAGGCGAAAAAGAGTGACTTAGTTTTCTGCCAATTAATCCAAATGTTCTCACCTATTTATGCTTCTTCTGGTTGAGAATTGTCTAGACGTTCTAATAAGAACACAACAGCAAATCCTATAATAGCAGTGACTATACAAAGTACAAGATGCGACTCATTGCCTGCAATGGCATCATAAGCATTAGGCATTAAGTTAGATTCTGTTACTGTTTTTAGCTCACCATCAGCTGCTTGTATTTGTTCCAAAGGTATGCGCCAAGGCCAAATCTTATTAAGAGAGCCAATCATAAATCCTGTAAGCAATGCTAGGGTAGGAGAATGATAGTTCTTGAATGTCCAAGAAAGGACTCTAGCAAAGGTTAACAAACCAACTAAACAACCTCCTGCAAATACTATTAAAACCATTAAAGCTTCTGGATCTTGTTCTTTTAGAGCCAGTTTTATAGAAGGGATTATATAGGTGTACATTCCCATTAGCAAGAGCATGAAACTACCCGAAATTCCAGGTAAAATCAAGGCAGAAATAGCAATCGTACCTGCCAAAAATACATAGAGCAAGGATTTAGAACCTTCTCCTACAGGTAATATGGTTATGCCATAAGCAACTATAACTCCTATCGCTATAAGTACAAACTCAGATGCTCGCCAACTAGGTATTTGTTTGCCAATATATACTGCAGAAGCGATGATCAAACCAAAAAAGAAAGCCCAAAGGGGTTCTGGGTAATTTTCTAGCAGGTGAGTAACACCAAAAACACCAACAATAACACCAAAACCCATACCCATAATCAAGGTAAGTAGGAACATACCATCTATAGCTTCCCATACTCCTTTTACACCAGATTCTTTGAAGGTTTTGATCAAGCTAAAATTGAATGCTTTGATACAGTTGAGTAAGCGTTCGTAAATACCTGTGATAAAGGCAATCGTTCCACCTGATACTCCCGGTATAATTTCGGCTATACCCATTGCAGCACCTTTTAATGCATTCGATATTATATTCATAATGGTGTTATTTATAATTTAATAGTTCGCTATTTTTTGAGTTTTTGCCAAAGAATAAAAGAATATCGTTTCTTAGTTCTTGATAATCATGTTTTTAATGTAAAAAGCTAAGCTAGAGATTTGCTTTGATTATCAGTGGCTTACAAAAAAATGGCGAACTATGGATAATTGAAATTGCCTACAAATTTAGTAGTTTATTTGTTTTTTGAGATATTTATAAGATAATTCACGTCTTTTAGGCAATATTTTGTTTGCTATTGTTATAATATAATGGCAAGCTGATTGTATATAAGAAGTGAAAGTATGTTTATTTACCAGAATAAGGAATCAATGAAAGTACAAATATTAGTTGTTTTACTAGCATTCATAAGTTTAGGAAGTGAGGCTCAAAGCTATATCAAAACAAAAGCTCAAGCAGGAGACGGAATATATGTGTTGTTGGGAAGGTATAACCTAGAACGTAGTGAGTGTAATTACAATCATTTTTGCAAACTGAATAGTTTGAAGAAAAACTCCTATTTGATTATAGGTAGAACCTATTCTTTGCCCTTGCAGAAATATACATTCAATGGTAAATCTATACGTTCTACTGTTGGAATTAAGGATTGGCAAACAGCCAAACAAATAGAGCGTTATAATGACGTAATGCAAACTTTGGGGCGAAAAGATAGTGATTTCAGAAGAGGGAAAAAAGAGTTGTGGGTGCCTTATCATATCAAAAAGTGCCCAACTAATATGGATCAGTTTATTCCAAAGAATAGATCATTCCCTATTTTTGGAAAGGATTATGCTGATGTGCCTCTCAAAGATAAAAAACTAGCAGGAGCAGTTTATTATTTAGTGGCAGGACATGGTGGTCCAGATCCTGGTGCTATGGCCAAGTACAATGGGAAAACCATTTCGGAAGATGAGTATGCTTATGATATTACTTTGCGTTTAGCTCGAAACTTAATTTCGCATGGGGCTATTGTGTATTTGATCATTCGAGACGCTAATGATGGAATCCGAAATGAAATGTATTTGCCTTGTGATATGGATGAACGCTGTTGGGGTAATGAGGTGCTTCCGCTTGGGCAAAAAGAGCGACTAACTCAACGCTCAGATGTTATCAATAAGTTGTATATACAAAATCGTCAGAGAGGAATAGAATACCAACGAACAATTGCGATTCATGTAGATTCTAGAAGCAAATCAGAGCGAATTGACTTGTTTTTCTACCATTATCCTGATAACCAGATCAGTAAAATGATGGCAACTCGATTGCACAAAACTATGAAGGATAAATACTCTATTCATCGTAAATCAGGAGAGTATCATGGAACAGTAACTGGTCGGGATTTGCACATGCTTAGAGAGATAAAACCAACTAGTGTATTTATAGAAGTAGGTAATATTCAAAACAAAGCAGATCAAAAACGATTCTTGTTGGCTAGTAATCGAAAAGCTTTGGCTGATTGGATGACAGAAGGACTATTGAAAGATTATTAATAGTTTAACCTCCATATAAGTTTTCAAAAGCTTGGAGTAAGTTGTCTCGCTTGTGTCGACTTATGGTCAATTGATGATTGTTAGCCATTATCACATAACCACCATCACTTTTTAAATATTGCTTGATGTGATCTACATTGATAAGATATTTTCGATGGATTCTAACAAACTTATTTTCAGGTAGCAATTTTTCTAAATCTTTGAGCAACTTAGATATAATAAGCTTTTGGGACTCATTGATAAGGTGAACATAGGTGTAAGAAGAATCTGCTTCTAAAAATATAATATCTTCCATATTAGCAAAATAGAGACCATTGCTTATTGGTAGTGCAATACGCCCTAAACTTCCATTATTAGGGGCTAAATTCGTTTTTAGGGCCTCTAGTCGTTGAGCATTTTGTTTTTTAGGTTGCTTTATCTGTTCAGCAGCTTTCTCTACTGCATCAATTAGTTGACTAATTTGAATAGGCTTGAGTAAATAGTCGATTGCTGATATCCGAAATGCTTGAATGGCATATTCGCTATAAGCTGTGGTGAATACGATTCCAAAATCTCCTTTATCAAAAAACTCTAATAGTTGAAACCCATTGTATTGGGGCATTTCTATATCCAAAAACACCAAGTCAGGTTGATGTTGATTAATAGCTTTTACACCGTCAGGCACATTAGCTGCCATTGCCACTACTGTTACTGTAGGGCAATACTCTTCTAGAAGTGCTTTTAAGACACGTCTAGCTTTATTCTCATCATCAATAATAATCGCATTCATAGCTTATATTATAGTCTGTCCATTTTTAAATAATAGTTTGTACATCTCTAACTTCACAAACTAATGTTAAAAGAGTTCTATTGGAATATTTAGAATAACCTCTGTTCCTGCTGCTACTTTATTCTCATCATACAAATCCTTTATCTCTATACCAATAACGTGTGTTCTTGCATGGTTAAGTAATTCTAATCGCTTCTGATTGGCACTCATTGCAAAAGACTTATGGTTTTTAGGTTTTCGTTTATTTATCTCCATAGATGCTTTTCGGCCAATCCCATTGTCTAGAATAGTACAAATCAAAAGTTGTTCGGCTTCTTTAAATTCAAATTGTATAGATAATTTTCGATCTATTACTTTGTGTAATAAGCCATGTTTAATCGCATTTTCTATATAGGGTTGAATCAACATAGATGGCAATTGAATATGGCTGTTTTGCAACTGCGGATCAAGATCTATGGTATATTCAAATGTATCTTCAAAACGTACTGCTTCCAGATCTAAATATAGGTTTAATGCCTTGAGCTCGTCATCTAGTATAACGGTATCTTGGTTTGACATGTCTAATGTTAGACGCATTAAGTCTGCAAACTTACCTAAATATTCGTTTGCTAATCTCTTTTCATTTAGCAAAATATATTCTTGGATAGAGTTTAAAGCATTAAAAATAAAATGAGGATTCATCTGCGCTTTGAGCGCAGCAAGTTGTGAACTACGGAATTGCCGTTCTACATCGCTTTTTTCGAGGGCTATCTTATTGCGATCTTGTTCTAGTTGGTGCTGCTTGGTTATATTTCGAAGTCTATACTTATAAACTTGACGTATAATTAATATTAAAATTAATAAAATTGCAGCATTAAACCAAAGTGTTTTCCAAAATGGAGGTCGAATAATAAAGTTAATACGAATTTGCTCTAGACTTTCTACACCATCTTCATTCAATGCTTTGACCTCAAAAGTATATTCGCCACTATTTAGTGCAGGGAAATTAATGTTGTTATTGCCTGTGAATTGCCATGTAGTATCAATTCCTAGCATGCGATATTTAAACTGAAAATCACCCTGACTACGATAAGCTAGAGCCTTAAAACTTATTTTGATATTATTTTGATCGTAAGCAAGGCTGTAATGCTCACTTATGGAGGTGTCTTGATTGTTTATGGCAACACTATTCAGAAAAATAGAGGGGGCCACAGTATTGGTGAATGAAATATCTTTGGGGAAATTGATCATTCCCTTAGATGTGATAACATAAACTTGATCTTGATGGAATACAAAGTCTTGTAAGTTGTAATTGTGTAAGCCATCCTTTTTATCAAAAAGCTCAATTTGATCTGTGTTATAATCAATCTTGTTGATTCCATTATCACTAAGCGCCCAAATTTTTTGAGTTTCATCAATCAAGAGCTTTGTACACGTATTGCTACTTAGGCCATTGTTTATAGTATAGTGGAATAAAACAGTACTGTCTTTTATGCCCAAAACTCCATTTTCGGTTGTGCTTACCCATAAAAGACCATCAGTAGATTGTTTCAAGTCTGTAGCTATAATACTAGTTTTTTCCTTATTATTTTTGATGATATGGAAGCTGGTATCTTCTAATGTATAGCAATATAAATCATCAGAATAACCAACCCAGAAGTGTTGTTTAGAGTGATCACTTAATACAGTTCTGGTACGTTGCCTTCTAAGTAATGTACTTATGAAAAAAGTAGAGGATGTTGCAGCTTTACCATAGTTAAATGTAGGTGGGGATTTCCCTAGATTAGGCAAGAGGTTGACAAGCTGAGTAGAAAAGTTGTTGCCTATAACTGCATGATTATTAATGATTGTTGTTGATTTTGCAGGAGGGTAGCCTTCTTCAAGGTCTTGGTTGTTAACCAATTTGATATAACTAAAATAAATGTCTTGTTGATTAGGGGTTTGCCAGAAATGATAAATATTTTGACTGAAAGATGCAGTCACTTTTATATTATTTACAAGAGCCTTATTTTTAGTATCCCAATATGATATATTTCCTGCTTTGTCTGCTAGTAGCAATTGGTCTGTGGAGATAGATTTTATAGCTGTTAGGCGATTATCTAAAAGGCTAGAGTTTTTTTCATCTTGCAAGAATACTTCAAAAGATGGAATTTGGTACAATCCACTTTGTAAGGTGCTTATCCAATAAATTCCCTCTTTATCCAAAAGTAATTCTGTAATAATTTTGCCTGGCAATAATCGTTTACCATCCAATAAGACATTTTTTAGATCAGGAGTATAGCCTAATGCGCCATTATTGGTTAGTAACCAATAATTTTTATTAGCATCTTGAATCCAAAACATATTGCTACTGTTTTGTAACTCATCTAAATTAGGAAGTAATAAGGGGGTAAACTTGTCTTGTTGCCAAACAGAGATGCCTGAGGTATTGGGGAGTGGTACATTTTGTTGTGTAGAGCTAAATATTTTGTTGTTTAAATAGCTAAGGTAAGTGGATGTTTGAGGAAAGGAAAAGTTTGCAAATACAAAACTATCCAGAACACTATCATATAAAGCATATCTTTGGCTGTTGCAAGTTATGACCATATCATGGTTGGACGCAACTCCTTGAATGACTTGTTTGGAATGATAATTAGACCATTTTTCTGTGTTTAAGTTATATTTCAAAACTCCTTTGGCTGTAGCCAACCACAATAGATTGCGTTTGTGGTCAAAATCAAAATTCTTTAAACGGTTTATTTTGTGAGACCTTAATGGAGTGAATTCTTTGAGGGTATCATTTTCTAAATAAAAAATCTGGTTAGAAAAATTCATGCACCAAATACGTCCCATTTTATCTAGAGCAAAATGAGTTTTGGCAGGAGAGGCGGATTGGACAGGGTAATGCTTGAATTCTTGTCCATCATATCTAAATAGACCTCGATTGGTTCCTAACCAAAGGAATCCATCAGGAGTATGAATCATATCATAAATCTCACTATTGGGGAACCCATCCTTTTCTCCAATATGAAAAGCCACAGGCTGTTGAGCCACAAGTGAGCCACAATAAAGGAGACTGATTAAAATATAAAATTTTATGTTGAGAGGCCAATGCATATACTAATGTACAAAAAAAGGTAAACAACATAACTGCTGTTTACCTTAGTATATCTCTTTTATGGTAGATTAGTCTTTTTCTTTTTTTGTATAATCTCTATACGTCTCCGTTCTGTAATCTAGTTTTTTGAAAATTAGATCGGTCTCTGTTTCTCTTAGGATCTTTTTGGCTGCATCATAAAATTGGAAACGCATGTTGTATCCTATATCAGATAAACCAAAGTACAAGTTAACATATTTAGTAGTCCCTGCACTACCCAACTCACAATTAATATCTTCTGGGGCTAGGGTATGAAAGGTATGTGGTTTTTCATCTGCCACAATCAATAAATCACAATTGTTGACACGAATCAAATCTTTTTTAGTATTCAAGCCCTCCAAAGGCTTTTCTTTTTTCCATGCATTAACATACTTTTCAGGTTCTTTGAGTAGGTAAACTTCCATTCGGAACGTGTCTCTATCTACACGAACATATTGTTCTACACGGTGATTGATTGGTTCATCTACCAAACTTGGAGAGAAAAATTCTAGGTAAACCCAAAATTCACCAGGACGCTCCTCTAATGCAGGTACAATTATAAATTCTTGTTCTCTTTCTCCTAAGCCAGGATTGTTTTTGACTTGTTCTTTGTTAGAAAAGTGTCCAAGTATCTGTTGCTTAAAACGATCAAATTTATTATCAATATCAGTTAGCTTGTCTACATCTACAGTAGAGCGTAGATAGATAGGCTTACTTAATTTTTTACCAGGGCAACCCATTAGTATAAAAACTATTGGTAGCAAAAGTAATGGTAGTTTTTTCATTAGAATCTCTTGTTTTCTTAATTATTGATAGAGCTATTTGCCTGCAAAGTTAAGGTTTTGTTTGGTTTTACAGCACATAAAATCCTAATAAATAGGACATTTTGTTCGATTCTATCCTAAAGCCAATGTTAAGAAATAGTAAACCAATCAATTATAGGTTAAGAGCATTTTATTTTTAGAATAAATCAACTACCTTTGCGGCATGCAATAGTCGGTAATAGTAATAGTGGAAGTGTAGAGTCTTAAGAGACTCATAATCAACTGAATTCGATTTTACTAATTCTTTATTTATATACACAAATATATCCAACTTTATCATGACAACAATGACCGACGTTAAGCTATTCTCAGGAATGGCCTCTAGGTATTTAGCTGAAAAAATTGTGGATTTCTATGGTCAACCTTTGGGGAATGTAGATATTCAAAAATTCAGTGATGGTGAAATGCAGGCTAACATTATAGAATCTGTTCGAGGAAACTATGTGTTTTTTATACAATCTACGTTTGCTCCTACCGATAATATTATGGAGTTACTCTTAATGATTGATGCTGCTAAACGAGCTTCTGCAGGGTATATTACTGCTGTTATTCCTTATTATGGATATGCACGTCAAGATAGAAAAGACAAGCCAAGAGTCGCAATTGGTGCTAAATTGATTGCCAATATTCTGAGTGCAGCTGGAGTTAATCGTATTGTGACAATGGACTTACATGCAGATCAAATTCAAGGCTTTTTTGATATCCCTGTAGATCACTTAAAGAGTGAAGCTATTTTTATGCCTTACTTAGAAGGAGAGGATACAGATAATGTAGTGTTTGCTTCTCCTGATGTAGGAAGTACTAAACGTGCTCGAGCTTATGCTCAACATTTTGGAACAGGTCTAGTGATCTGTGATAAATATCGCAAAAAAGCTAATGAAGTAGCTGAAATGACTGTGATTGGAGACGTTGATGGAAAAGATGTGATCTTGATCGATGATATTGTAGATACCGCTGGTACCTTGTGCAAAGCTGCTACTATATTGAGAGAAAAAGGAGCTAAAAGTGTTCGTGCCTTTATCACACATCCAGTATTGTCTGGTCCAGCTTATGAGCGTATAGAAGCATCTGACTTGACAGAGTTGGTGGTAACAGATACCATTCCTTTACGCAAAAAATCTAGTCGTATCAAGGTAGTTTCTGCTGCTAAATTATTTGCTAGAGCTGTCCGAAATATTCATGAGCAGCGTTCTATCTCTGCCTTGTTTGTAGATAAACCAAAACGTGATTTTGCTAAGTAAGCGATCTCATTGTTTGAGAAATAAAAAAGGAGCTAACTGTTGAAGTTAGCTCCTTTTACTTTTTCTAATCCTTTAGTTCATATTTCTCCTTGTATTTTTCATAAAGCACTTTTTGTTTGTCGCTCAAGTCAACCTTCTTTCCTGCAATATAAGCATCTGTAACTATAGAAGTACGCATATCTAATGCATCCCCTTTAGAGACGATGAAGGTAGCATCTTTACCAACTTCTATACTCCCCACACGCTGAGAAATACCCAAAATTTCAGCAGTTTGTAGCGTCAATGCTTTTACAGCAGTTTCCTTGGGCAATCCATAAGCAATAGCTTGCCCAGCTTGGAACATTAGATTACGTACATTCCAGCTACCTTCCATACTAAATGCGAATTTAACCCCATTTTCGTGTAATATATTAGGTGTTTTGAAAGGTTGATCTATGTCTGAATCTGTATGTTTAGGCAAACTATGTACATTGCTCAAAATAACAGGAATTTTATACTCTTTCAAAAACTTAGTGATTTGCCAAGACTCTGCACCTCCTTGTATGACTACATCTACACCATAAGGCTTCAATAAACGCACCGCCTCCATGATGCCACGAGCATCATCAACATGCACAAAAAGACGTTTGTTCTTTTCAAACAAGCCTTTCATAGCTTCAAATTTTATGTTTTTGGTTTCTACCACATCTTTTTTGTAATAAGCTTGGGCAGCGTCCATATACACCTTGATGGCTTGTAAGTCACGATCATAGTTCTTGTTGTTCTTGGTTGGACCTGGTTGTGCCCACCAACCTGAGTAGTGAAAGCGGTTTGGCCAACGTAAATGAATACCATCATCAGCTAGTAATGTAGCATCTTCCCAGTTGTCAGCCTCTGTATACAGTATGCTTGATTGTCCAGATATACGGCCACCTTCAGGGACTACTTGTGTCAATAAAATACCATTAGTACGGATAGTTGGAGTTACTTTAGAGTCTGTATTGTAAGCTATAAGAGAGCGAACATTTGGATTAAAATGACCAACTTCTCTATAGTCACGCATAGAACGTACTGCTTCTACTTCTTCTAGGCCCAAACGTGTGTTAGGAGCTATAAACGTAGGGTAGAGTTCTTGTCCCTTACCATCTATAACTGTTTTATAATCCTTTTTTAGGGCATCTCCATTTTCGCTGACAACTGCAATTTTGCCATCTTTGATGCCTACTGCACCATTTTCTATAATCAACCCAGTACCTACATGTATTTTTACATTAGTATAAAGAAAATCTTTATTCTGAGCCTGCAAAAGTATTGAAAAAGCAATGAAAAGTATGCTTAAATATATTGTTCTCATCATCATTATTATTTAAAAACTAGTCGATATTATAATCTATAAAATTATTGTTCTCAATATCTCCACAGTGATAATGGTGCTTGTGTGTATGCACTGGAGGTTGAGTTTTGACACCTGCTGCTTTTTTATTAAGCATCTTTTGGATCAAGCGACTACGCTCTGCTTGTAGAGCTTTACGCAATTTTTTATCTTCCTCTACATCGAACCTACAAATACCATCTACAAAGGTTTTTTCGGCTCTAGCATATACCGAAAGAGGATTGTCTGACCATAAGACTACATCAGCATCTTTGCCCACTTTTATACTACCTACCTTATCATCTACATGTAAGAGTTTAGCAGGATTGAGTGTAACCATATTCCAAGCATCTTCTTCGCTCATTCCTCCATACTTAACGCCTTTGGCAGCTTCCTGATTTAGACGACGACCCATTTCAGCATCATCAGAGTTGATGGCAATCACTACATTCATAGAATTAAGCAACTTAGGGTTGTAAGGAATCGCATCCATTACCTCCGCTTTATATGCCCACCAATCAGAGAAGGTAGAACCACCTGCTCCATGTTTAGCCATTTTATCAGCTATCTTGTAACCTTCTAGAATGTGTGTAAAGGTATTGATACGGAATCCATGACGCTCTGCCATACGCATCAGCATAGTGATTTCGCTTTGTACATAGGAGTGACAAGTGATAAAGCGTTTTTTATTTAGAATCTCTAACACAGCGTCTAACTCTAGGTCTCTACGGATTTTATCTCCTTTTTCTTTGCGCAGTTTTTCGTATTCTCTAGCTCTAGTAAAATAGTCTTCATAAACCTGCTCTACACCCATACGTGTTTGAGGAAAACGATGACGATTGTTATCACCCCAATTGGATTGTTTGACATTTTCACCTAGTGCAAATTTGATAAATCCATCAGCACCTTCATATTTCATCTGCTCTGGAGCTTGCCCCCATCTGAATTTGATTAAGGCAGCTTGTCCTCCAATTGGGTTAGCCGAACCATGTAGCAGTTGCGCCATCGTAACACCACCTGCCAACTGACGATAAAGATTAACATCTTCAGAGTTGATGACATCTCCAATACGCACCTCTGCTGAACTTGCTTGAGTGCCTTCGTTCACACCATAGTTAATAGCAATATGGGAGTGCTCATCTATTATACCTGCAGTAAGATGCTTGTTGGTTCCATCTATCAAGGTAGCTCCTTTTGCTTTTAGTTTTTTGCCAATTTTAGTAATCTTACCATCTTGAATCAGTACATCTGTATTGGTAAGTTTACCTTGTTTTTCACCTGTCCAAACTGTTGTATTTTGGATAATAACCGTTTTGGCTGTAGGGAGTTGATCTTTTTCTACACCATAAGGTGCAAAAGGATAAACCACCTTGCCCATAACTGTTGAATCTAGTTTAGGTAGTTTTGGCTCTTTTATCTCAACGTCGCCTGTGCGTTTGGCTGACCATGTTGCCCAATCTCCATTAGCTTTAGTAGCGTTGCCTGACCATGCTTTAGCAGTTACATTACCCGACAGTCTATAGATTGCTTGTGTTTTAGCCTTCTTAGAGGTGTCTTTTTTAGGTATAATAGTGAATGCAATAGTACCATTGGCATAAGTATACTTGAGCTTAGTACCCTTTTTCTTTTTATCCTTTTGATTTGGATCTTTTAGATGAATGTCAGGAGTTAATAAACTTCCGTTTACCTCTAATTCATGCTTTTTGCCTTCCAATGTCAATTCGTACTTACCTCTAATGTCAATAGTGTTGATGTCCTTAAGGGCATAAGGCTTCCCATTGACCCAGTTGTGATAAATAGTAACCTTGTCAGCTAAGATATTGTGAGAAGTAATAATGAAGTTAGCGATTTTACCTTGCTCTAAAGTGCCTAATTCTTTATCTGCTCCAATCAGTTGAGCAGGTGTAGTGGTTAAGGCTTTTAGGATATCTTCTTCTGATAAGCCAAACTTATAGGCTTGTTTTACTTGTGTCCAGAATGTTTTTTTATCCTTAAGGTAGTCTGTTGTTAAGGCAAATTTAATTCCTGCTTTGGCCAATTTTGCTGGATTGGTTGGTGCCAATTCCCAATGTTTCATTTGCGTAAGCGAAACCTCTTGCGTAGTATAAGGATCGCTAACATCATAAGGTTTGGGGAAGTTGACAGGTAGAATAATAGCTGAACCTGTTTGCTTGATTTCGTCTAAGCGAAGGTACTCATCTCCTCTACCTCTGAATATATAGGTTACTCCAAATTCTTTCCCCACTTTGGCTGCACGAAGCATATCCAAACGGTTTCCGACCTCGAATATTTGAGGCAATGATTCTATTGCTAACCATTTTTCTAAAGAGATATTATACTCTCTATCGTCAGGATTAGCCTTGTACCATTGTGCATCATAGTGCGTTTGTCGGAGCAAAGCTATTGCACCCATTCTAGAGCTAGGATAGTTTTGTGTAGAGGTACCTTTTCCGAAAGAATAGTGTGCAGCTACTTGATTGTTTATAATCATTTCATGTTCCCTCTCTTCACCCAAAAGGACTAAAGAAGATGTACCTCTTGCTATGCCATCTCTATGATGCGAAAGTACAGTTCCGAACCCTAGGTTGCGCCATTCTTTGGCTTTAGCTTTATTAACTGTGAATAGTTCATCAGCTCTTGTTTCTGATTTGAGCGCTTCATTCCAACTATAAGCCCCCTTTTTGTTAGAAACCATTTGTGGTTGTTGCTTAGGGCGAGTACCTGCAGCTTTAGGTTTTGGCATGCCATAGGCTGTGTGCAAGTCTATAAAAGAAGGGTATATAAATTTTCCAGCCAAGTCGATTTGTATGGCATCATTAGGAATGTCTATATTGGTTCCTACTGCCACAACTTTCCCTTTTTTGATTAAAAGAGATGCTTTTTTTAGTTGCTGCGTAGGAGAGACTTGTATAGTTGCATTGGTGAATGCATAATGTCCATCTCGTTGATCGTAGACTCCATTTTTTGGAAAAGTTTGTTGTGCTAAACTAATAGCTGCCCAAGACCAAAATAAGAGTAGTAGAATTGGTTTGTTGAGTGTCATGATAATTTAAGATAGAATTAAAAAGGTTGTTAAAAAGAAGGTAACAAGATCTTGTAAAGATAGTTGTATTAACTATAGATCTAGATTCTAGAATATATTTTTAGACTGTACTATTGTTTTTTTCGACTACTGATCATCTTCCAACTTATTCCTGCTATCAAAAGCAAACCTAAACCAATTCCTAATCCCCACCAAAGTCCATTTCCAGCACTTTTAGCATGGATATGTATAGGGTGGTGGTCGCCTAACTGAATAAATGGAGCCCAAAAAACAGGGTGTGCAGCAATGCCTTTTGCTGTGTTGAGATAATCTATTTTTGCCTTTTGGAGCGCATGGGCTTTGTCTAAACCCTCGGCCAAATTTTGATAAAAAAGTTTCATGATGCGGGCTGTAGAATTATCATTGACTTCCCACATGGAAACTACTAAGGAAGGAACTCCTGCATACATAAATGATCGAGCTAAACTAATAACACCTTCTCCTTGCTTAAATTTGCCATAGCCAGTTTCGCAGGCAGAGAGTACCACTAATTGTGCATGGAGATGTTGGTGGGCAATTTCGTAAGCACAAAGAAAATCATCTTCGATACTATCGGCTGTTTCTGTAAAGGCTAAAGAGGACAAGATTGGATGGCTATTGTCGAGCAAACCGTGCATTGCTAGATGAATAATACCATATTCGCTAGCATGCTCCTTAAAGAATTGTTCATTAACATCCTTATCATATAAAAAAGTACCATCAAACATTTCAGATAACATTTTTACTTCATCCTTGGCGGCCGGAAGCTCTATAAGCATATTTCGAAGTGCACCTCTAGAACCTCTTGATGCAACAGTTGCAGAGTCAGGCTTTTCGCCATAACTAGCAGCACAAGCTAAAACGAGTTCATAATGTTTTCCTTTTTCTGCCTTTAAGTAATCTTGCTCATTTTCATCCCATAAAGAGGCTGAATAGTCATAGCTAATTTTGTAATCTTGAACTAGATAGTGCAGTTTATTATAGTCTGTGGTAGATTGCGGTGCTTGTTCACTTAAGAATACCTCGAATGGTAAATGGCCGAGTTCTCCATCTGGAATGATTAGTAAATGGTGTATATTTTCATTGTTTAATACTGTTTTGATCAAGTTTTCATAAAACCAATGTGCAGTTCTTGTATAGAGTTGGTAGGCTTCATCTGGCTTTTTGCTGATGAGCTGATAATCGCTAAGTGCATTTCGAAGATTTGCAATTTTTTTGCTTAAAAGTGTATGCGAAATAGGCAGATCTAAAAGGTCAACATGTGTTTTGTCTACATAAAATAGATAAATAGAGGAGTCGGCAACTACATACTCTATTAATGCAGTCTCATCATCGAGTAGCTCTTGTATATGCTCTGTAGAAATAGGGTTTTGGGCATACTTTAGGGCATTGTATTTAGGATAGTTGGTTTCTATGTGTTTTTGAAACGCTTGAATCTTATTGTTAAGGTCATTAAGTTCAGAACGAAGTTCATGTTTTTTGGTTGGATTGGTCTCTTCTAGTAATGTTGCTTGAAGTTCAGAAAGATCTTTTTGTAGTAGTCGTTCTTTTTGAGCTAAACTATCTGGCAGATCACCAAAGATATGAGCTTTATCGTTTTGGACAGTTTCTGTTAGTAGCACTGATTTGCTTTGTTCTGCATAAACAAAGGCTTTTTTGTGAAACTCTTTTAATTTTTGTTTTTCGGCTATTTCGATAGAGTTTTGAATTGCTTTGTATGTCCATTCTACACTGCGTTCTAATACATGCAATTTATCTCCATCACTGGTAAATCGCTGACGGTATTGATTGGCTAGTTGTAAGGCTGTTTGCGTAATTGTTTTTGCCTCCATTAAGTATTTTGCATCATGAGAGTGATCATAATGCTGGCGTTTGATGTTGTATAGGTGCTTGAGTGAACCAAGCATATAAATATAAGAAGCAGGAGGTGCCTGAATTAGTGTTGCTTGCCAGGTTTTGTCGATAGTAGTAGGTAACTGAGGGAGTAGGTTGTTGGCTAGAATGGCATCAGTAGTGTATTTTTCTGCAAGTTCTAGTTTATGCATAAGTACGTATACATCAGCTAAGTTGGCTAATGCTAATATTGCTTCAGGATGATGAATGCTGTAGTTTTCTAGAGTAATATCTTTAGCTTCCAATAAGAGTTTTTCTGATTCTACTACTTTATTTTGTTTCTGGTAGAGTGAAGCTAGATTGTTTAGAGCAGATGCATAATCTATATGATGTGTACCATAAGTGGTTTTAACTAATTCTAATACTTCTTCGTAGAGTTTCTGAGCTTTATCATATTCTCCATTTTTTTTACTACCATAGTATATTGCAAGATTCTTTAGACTATATACATACAAAGGGTGTTCTGGTGTTAATACAGTTTGACGGAGTTTGTTGAGTTCTCCAAACATTTTTTTCGCTTTAGGAGCCTCTTCTGTGTCTAAGTATAAGGCTGCTAAGTTTATGGTTGCGCTGATATAACCATAAGCTTGCATACCTGTAGTTTTTTTATAAATCTGACGAGCTTCTAATAAAAAATTCTCAGCTTTGGTAATACGTCCCATATCAATATAGAATAGGGCCATCATATTTAGACAAATAGGGTAATGAGGATGTTCTTTCCCCAATTGTTCCTCTATAATCTTTTTACCTTGCATAAATAGAGGCTCAGCTTCATTGTATTTCCCAATTTTGGTGTAAAAATTAGCAAAGTTAAGTTGAGATCGAGCATAAGAAGGACTATTGGTTCCTAATTCTTTGGCTTTAATTTCTAGACTTTTTTTGTATAGAGGTTCAGCTTCTAAGTACTTGCCTATATCTCTATAATATAGAGCTAATGCATTGATACATCCAGCATAGTAGGCATTGTCTGTACCTACTTCTTCTTCTTCTAATATTTTTTTTGATTTAAGTAACGTTTTTTCTGCCAATTCCATTAGTCCCATTTTTTGATAAAAGCTACCTGCAGAGAAAAGAGCATTGGCATAAGTTTTTATACTAACACCTGGATTTTTTTCAAAAATATCAATAGACTCTTTATAATAGGCTTTGGCTTGGCCTAAACGACCTGTTTTTGAGCAAAGGTGGGCTAATTTAGCTAATACACCAGCGGTGTATACATGTGTAGGTCCTTTATATTTTTTATAAAGATCTAAGGCTTCTAAATATAATTTTTCACTTTCGTTATATTCTCCTAGTCGGTAGAGTGGGTAGGCTTTTTCTTTTAACCAAAAGGCTAAAGTTGATTTCTTTTTAGGGAGTTGTTCTTTTACTATTTTTATAGCTTTGTCAGCACAAACTAATTGATTTTTGAAGTCTGCTTTTTCTTCATATTCCTTGTTCTCTTCTTCTAAGGCCTTTAGTTGTTTTACAGCTGCGGCTGTATCAACTTGAGCATCTAGAGAAGATTGCATACAGAAATTAAATATCAAAATAAATAGTCCTAGATATTTCATGATAGTTAAGATTTATAAAAAATAATAGCTGTTGTCCTTGCTGTAAATATTGTTGAGTACAATAGAGAAACTTATTCTAATAAAATATTAATTTGGGCAGTATAATCCTAACTGATTAATTTTAATGAGTCAAAAGATGTTCTGTATATATCAAAATAAAAAAGTTGCTTACCAACTGTTAGGGAAGGGTGATGTACTAGTCTTATTACATGGATTTTGCGAAGATAGTATTATGTGGGCAGATTTTGTGCAAGCTCTTCATAATAAATATACTGTATTGACAATTGATTTGTCTGGATTTGGGGATTCGGACTTGTTGGAGGAGTGTAGTATGGAAGCTATGGCCAAAGCTGTGAATGCTGTGCTGGAAGTATTGGAAATAGAAAAATGCTGTATGATAGGTCATTCTATGGGGGGCTATGTAGGATTGGCTTTTGCAGAAATTTTTGGAGATAAGCTGCTAGGACTGGGCTTGTTTCATTCTCATCCTTATGAAGATACTAAACAGAAAAAAGCAAATAGAGAAAAGACTATTGGATTCATCGAGCGACATGGGGTAGCACCTTTTGCTGCTCAGTTTGTGAAAGCCTTGTTTACGCCACTATTTGTGAAAGCAAATAGAGATTATATAGAAGATTTGATACAACATACTGCTGAATACCATAGTGATGCGGTAATAGCTGCGTCTAGAGCTATGATTGCTCGAACGGATAAACAAACAGTTTTAGAGCAAATAGCTTGTCCTGTATTATATATAGTTGGGAAGGAAGATACTTTTATTGACTATACTCGAAGTTTGGAACAAACAATATTGCCAAACAGTGCTGTAATACATATCTTGGATGGAATAGGGCATATGGGAATGGTGGAAGCTAGAATTTTAAGCTTGGAGATAGTTGTAGAATTTATGGAGTATATTACAACCTAATAGCAGGTTACTAAAAAGGGAACGAAAGCAACCTGCTATTTGATACAAATACTATTTTTTTGTGCCAGTCATATTAGCACCAGTAGTGTTGGTCTTGCTCAAATTGGCTTTTTGCAAGTTAGCATTACTTAAGTTGGCGTTGGTCATCCAAGCTATGCTTAAATCTGCTCCACTTAGGTTAGTATTAACTAATGTAGCATTCTCTAGGTCTGCTCCTACCATATTGGCATTTAGTAGTGACGATTTTGATAAATCGACTCCTTCCATTCGAGCACCTACTAGTTTTACTTTTTCTAAATCAGCTTCTATTACTTGTGCTTTTCGGATATTACAAAAAGTCATATCAGCTTTGCATAGAGTAGCTTTAGATAGGTTTGTGTTTTCAAGTAGAGCATTGTTGAGCTTAGCATTGTTGAGTGTAGAAGCTTCCATATTGGCTCCCGAAAGATTGGCGCTAACTAAGCTAGCATTAGTGAAATTGGCTCCGGCTAAATTGATGTCTTTGAAGTTTGCAAAAGCGAGATTCTCTCCAGACAAATCTGCTCCACTTAGATCAACTGGTTCGTTAGGGTGTTCATCTCGCCAGTCATTAAAGTCGGTGACACTAGCTTTGAGTATTTTGAATAAATCTTGATTCATAATCAGTAAGAGTTTTGGTTGGTAATGATTTGATTATCATATATTACTGAATATATGTAAGACTACAAAAAAAAGGCTGCTAGAAGAATTCTAGCAGCCTGAAAATATTGGTTGGTTTCTGATTTTTATTTCCAGTCTTTCATGATTTGAACCACTTCTTCTAAGTAAGGATCTTTCTTAAGATTTTTGTGCCAGTTTTTGATGCTAGTTGCACGAACTGTATCTGCTTCTAGTGCAGGCATATCTGCAGCAAGAGAGCTAATCGAAAATTCTTTAATTTCGGTAAACGCCTTTTTGAATTTAGCAGATGTTTCTTTATATCCTTTTTGCATATCTTTGTAAGCTTGAAGTTGCAATGGATAAGTAGATTTATCTTGACGATCTTTTAGCCATTTAGCTTGCTCATCAATTAATTGAAATGCTTCACTAGATTCTACACGAGCTTTACTTTTCTTCTTCACTTTATCCATTTTTGGTAGCGCATTAGAAGCTTTGTAGAATGCTGGATCGATTTCGGTCCAAGCCATAGGATAGTCTTCTTCACGCTCACCAGTTTCGATATAGCTATAAGCACCTGGTAGTATAATATCTGGTGTAACCCCTCTCAACTGTGTAGAACCACCATTGATTCTATAGAATTTTTGGATAGTAATTTTCATAGAACCCAACTCTCCTAATTCTTTATAGCGAGGAGGTACTACATTGTCTAAGTTGAAGAAACGTTGTACAGTACCTTTTCCGAATGTAGAAGGAGCTGTACCAATAATAATAGCACGACCATAATCTTGTAGTGCTGCTGCCATGATTTCAGAAGCAGATGCGGAGAAAGAATTAACCATAATAACCAATGGACCATCATATAGTACATTAGGATCTCTATCCTCTAGAGGAATTGGTTTACCGTTGCGACGTTTTACTTGAACCATTGGGCCTTTCTCTACAAATAGGCCAGACATATCTACTACATCTGTCAATGAACCACCACCATTGTAACGAAGGTCGATAACGATACCATCAACACCTTCTGCAATCAGTTTTTGAACTTCTTTCTTTACATCTCTAGAGCAACGACGTCCTTGAGGATCTTGGAAATCTGCATAGAAACTACGCAGATCGATTAAACCAATTTTCTTTTTCACATTTTTGTGCTCCAAAATTGCAGATTTAGCATAGCTTTCTTCTAAGACTACAACATCTCGCACAATCGGAACTACATTGATAGAACCATCTGTTTTTTTGACTGTCAAGCGAACTTCAGTACCCTTTTTACCTCTAATCAAAGGAAGTACATCATCCATTTTCATATCGACAATAGAAACAGGGTCTTCTTCCCCTTGAGCTACTTTTATGATTTTATCATTGACTTCTAAGTCTCCTTGTCTCCAAGATGCCGAGCCAGGAACTATACGAACTACCTTAACATAGCCATCTTCTTCACGCAATTGAGCTCCAATACCTTCCAATTTTCCAGACATGCGGATATTAAAGTTCTCTTTTTCTAATGGAGGGAAATAACCTGTGTGCGGCTCTAATACATTTGCTATGGTATTGACATAAGCAGATATGCGATCGTCGCGATCTTCTTTATCTAAGTCTTTTGCCCAGCGATCAAATTGCTTTAGAATTTTTTTGCGAGCATCTTTTTCAAGTTCTGCAATTGGTTTGATCTTAACAGAAGTATCCTTTTTCTCTTTGGCAGCTTCTTGGCGTTCTACTTTTGTGTGTAAATCCGTCAAGATTCTATATTTGAGCATTTTTCTCCAACGCTCTTTTAGTCCTTTTTCATCTTTAGCATAAGCTAATTTTTCTTCATCTGTTTCAATCTCTTCACTTTTGTCAAAATCGAAAGGTTGGGCAAGAATCTCTTTATAATAGCCTTTAGCTAACTCGATACGCTCATCACGTATTTTGTGTACCTCATCAAAAAACTCAAAAGTTTTTTCGGAAGTAGCTTCGTCTAGTTGTGTTCTATATTTTTGGATAGCATCAATATCTTTTTGCAAGAAGAAGCGTTTTCCGTTGTCCAAACGCTTTAGATACATATCAAATACATTTGCAGAGAACTCATCGTTGATGACTGCAGGAGCATAATGGTTGAACTCGATGCTGCGCATCACTACATCCATCAGCAACTCTTCCTTTGTTACATCGTCTCCATCTTGCGCTGTTTGGAACGCAATGAAAGAAGATGCTATGACTAGAAGAACTAAGAGGTTTTTTAATTTTAACATATATGAGGTATTTAAGTAAATGTTCGAATTAGAACGGTCGCTGATTGAAAACTAGCAACTAGTTGTTTGCGTTTATAATAAAGGGTTTTTCTATATAAGACATTATAGATTAAAAGTACAGATATTTTTATACCATAAAACAGCTTGAAAAGGATTAATTAAGCTATTTAACATTATTTAACTATAATATTAATAATAATTGCAGCTTGTTTTTATTTTTCTAGCATCAAAAATGAGAACTTAGTTTAAGAACATGTTTATTTTGTTCAAAATTCTAATAGAAAGAAGGTTCTAAATATATTACAAATAATACTAGTTATGATACTATACAATGTTACTGTAAAAATAGATACGGAAGTTCATGAGGATTGGTTGCATTGGATGAAAACAGTGCACATCCCAGATGTGATGGCTACAGGTTTTTTTAAGGGGCATCAAATTGCAAAAGTATTGGGACAAGATGAAGCAGATGGGTTTACTTATGCAATTCAATATACTTGTCCAGATATGAAGACATTGCACCAGTATACCATTCATCATGCGCCTGCTTTGCAACAAGATCATTCTAATAAATATGAGGGTAAGTTTGTGGCATTTAGAACTTTATTGGAAGTTGTGGGCTAATGTAGTAACCTGTGTAGGGGAATAAAATTGTAGTTGAATTGATAATCCATGAGCCAAAAGTTTAATAAGCGTGAATTGAAAAAGTATTTAGGACACCTTTCTAAAGAAGATTTAGAAAAAGAGGTGCTCAAACTTTTTTCAAAATTTAAGGAAGTTAAGTCTTATTATCAATTGGAATTGGGATCAGAGGCAGATCGGGTAGAGCTGTTGAATGCCTATAAAGAGAGAATAACACTCAAATATTTCCCTAAACGTGGGTTTGGAGACCCCAGTAATAGCGAAATTCGTAAGATAATTGAAGACTACAAAAACATAGCTATTTTCAAACATGAGGTTGCAGCCTTATTGCTGCATAGAATATCTTGTGTAGCAACCCATAGCACTAAGTATGCATATTATGAGGAGGCTATGTATAATAGTGTATATAGTAATTTTGAGGAATTGCTAGACTTGATGGAGACTCATAAGTTAACAGATTTATTCTTAGAAGATTGTGAAGCGATAGTGGCTAAGTGGGTTTACGGAGAAGATATGCGAATGGTCTTAAAACAAAGATTTAAGAAACTATAGCATTTTTTTAATAAATTTTAAATCGGCTCTTAGAGCTACTCTCCTATAGTTTTTTTATTTTTGGCCATTACTTTAGCACTGCCTTGTGCGTTATTAGGTACAATATCAATTTAATTACTACTAAATTTCAAGCCATTGAAATCATTTATTAAGTTCCTGTTTTTCTTAGGAATAGGAGTTGGCATATTATATTTTGTTTATCAAAATCAAGAAGCAGCTTACCAATTGGGTAAGGAGTGTGATCCTAATAAATATCCTTCAGACAACTTATGGGACTATGTAGTGAATGCGTTTAGTGAGACCAATCTATTTTGGTTGATGATCGTCTGTGCAGCTTTTATGGTGAGTAATATTAGCCGTGCCTTGCGATGGAATTTGTTGATAGAACCTTTGGGGTATAAGCCTAGGGCAGCCAATTCTTTCTTTGCTACTATGGTGGGCTACTTTATCAATTTAGCATTGCCTAGGGCTGGAGAGATTGCTAAACCAGCCACCTTGGCTAAATATGAAAAAATACCAGTAGATAAACTTATTGGGACTATTGTAGCTGATCGGGTATTCGATGTTATTATGTTACTCTTGATGATTGGCTTGACCTTTTTGCTACAGTTTCAGCATTTATATAATTTCTTATTTGGAGAAAAAGAGCCTGAAACTTGTGTTACTGGTGTAGTACAAGATGTGGGAGAACCTTTTCCTTGGTTAACTATCTTTTTGGTTTTGGTTGCTATAGGTATTACAACCTTAATCATCATTTTCATAAAGTGGAAAGCTATAAAAGAGACTGCTTTTTTCCATAAAGTAAAAGCCTTAGCACTCAATTTTTATGCAGGAATGAAAACTGTATTTGAACTTAGAAAAGGTAAATTAGTACAGTTTTTAATACATACTATCGTAATCTGGTTGATGTATTATCTGATGATGTACATTTGTTTCTGGGCTTATGAACCAACTAGTCAGTTATCTGCTTTGACAGCCTTGTTAGTTTTTGTGTTTGGAGCATTTGGGATTGTTATTCCTTCTCCAGGAGGTATTGGTACTTATCAGTTAGCTGTAACAGCTGGACTGATTATTTATGCTGTACCAGGACCACAAGCCTTTGCTTTTTCTAATATAATATTCTTTACTATCAATATATTCTGTAATGTACTTTTTGGGTTTATAGCCTATATTTTATTACCAATTTATAATAAGGGATATGAACCAGAACTTCCAACAGGTCAAGGATAAAATGCAAGATTGGAAAACAGCAAGACAAACAGTGCAGACTTGGCAACAGCGGGGAGAAGAAGTTGTTTTTACTAATGGATGTTTTGATTTGTTGCATTATGGCCATGTTTATTACTTAGCAGAAGCGGCTAGTTTGGGAAATCGCTTGATAGTTGGTCTTAATGGAGATGCATCTATTCAACGTCTAAAAGGAGAGCATCGCCCAATCAAGGAACAGCTGAGCAGAGAACATGTTTTGGCAAGTTTAGCTTTTGTAGATTTGGTAGTGGTATTTGAGCAGGATACTCCTTTAGATTTGATAAGCCTATTATTGCCAGATATTTTGGTAAAAGGAGGAGATTGGCAGCCTAAAGATATAGTGGGGAGTGATGTAGTGATGGAGCATGGAGGAGTGGTCAAGAGCTTGGCCTTTATAGAGGGCTATTCTACTACTCGATTAGAACAAAAAATACTGAAGAGTCAATAATAAAAAAGAGCCTTACTGATCTTAGTAAGGCTCTTTTAATATGTATTGAGTAGCTCAATTATTCTTCATCTTCTTCCATAAATGCAGCACTCATACCCATAGAAGAGAATCCTCCATCGTGAAATAAGTTTTGCATAGTTACATATTTAGTATAGTCTGAGAACAAACTAATACAATAGTCTGCACAAGCATCAGCCGAAGCATTGCCTAATGGAGACATTTTGTCTGCATAATCCCAAAATCCATCAAAGCCTTTGATTCCAGAACCTGCAGTAGTACGTGTTGGTGATTGAGAAACCGTATTAACTCTAACTTTCTTTTTGGTACCTAAATGGTAACCAAAACTTCTAGCAAAAGACTCTAACATTGCTTTGGCCTCAGCCATTTCACTATAATGAGGGAATATACGCTGTGCACCAATATAAGTCAACGCTAATATAGAACCCCAATCGTTGATTCCATCCAATTTGAGCAAGCTTTGCATTGTCTTATGGAAAGAAATAGCAGAAATATCTAAAGACTGTTGCATCCAGCGGTAGTCTAAGTTGGTATATTCACGGTTTTTGCGAATATTGACAGACATACCAATAGAGTGTAGCACAAAGTCGATTTTGCCACCAAGTACTTCCATACTTTTAGTCACCAAGTTTTCGAGATCCTCGGGTTTAGTAGCATCAGCCATGATTGCTTCACAGTTTAGCTGTTCGGCCAATTTCTTAATAGAACCCATGCGAAATGCTACAGGTGCATTAGTGAGGGTGATCTGAGCACCTTCTTCAACACATTTTTCGGCAACTTTCCATGCAATAGATTGTTCATTGAGAGCACCGAAAATAATTCCTTTTTTTCCTTTGAGTATCATACCTAGTCGTGTTAGGTTTTACTATAGTTCGCTAAATTTTCGAAAGTGAATGATAATCAATGAAAGAATTAGAGCAATTGAGCTTTAGTAAAAAGTTGATTATCATAAACTAAGAATAGATGCTTTTTTAGATTTTTGCAAAAAATCTAAAAAATAGCAAACTATTAGTTTTAATAATAGATGTTCTTAAATTCAGCGCAATATTACTAAAAAACAATTGCTCTGTATACATTCGTGTATCTATTATTTCTAATAACTTCTAAATATTCATCTAAAAAAGATTCGCTACTTTTGTAGAAACACTATATTTGCTATGTATGAGTTTTAAATTTTTAGTTGCTTGACTTTGAGTCAAATTCAAAAAAACGTGAACTATTAATTAGGAAAGCATGCAACAAAAAAATAAAGAATAGCATCTTCTTTATAAAGCTTAGTAACAACAGAGGCTTATTTATCACAATAAATAGACAATGTTAGATTTCTAATCGGCTAAGTTTTTAAATAAAAGAATGAAGACTGTGTTCAAACACAGGAGTTTGTGGTTTTTTAGAAGTTGTACTAACCAAGAATAGTCCATTTTTGAAAATTGGATTGGAATTTCGGAAAGCCATAAACTATTAACAACAAAAAATCTATTAAATATTCAATACCTATGAGCGCTACTAGATTGTCTACCTATGCCTTTTTATTATCCATGTTTTATTTAGTGACAAGCTGTACCGAAAAACAGCGGAAACAATATGAAGCTACGCCCACTGCTTATGGGCGAGTTGATAATATAATGATAGTTGCAGATCAACACAATTGGGAAACAACTATGGGGGACTCTATTCGAATGTATTTTGAAGCATTGTATCCTGTCACTCCTCAGCCAGAACCCATTCTTGATCTTAGACATGTGAAACCTCAAGAGTTTCAAGCAGGAAAAACACTTAAAACACATCGTGCGATAGTAATATTAGGAGTGTTGAATGAAGATGATCCAGCTAGTTTGATGGTCAAAAAAACCTTGGGAGATAATAATATAACTAGAGCAGAAGAAGATCCTAACTATAGAATAGCGATTGCTAAGGATCGTTGGGCTAAAGGGCAGGTTGTAGTTTATTGGTTTGCTCCTAATCGTCAAGAACTATTAAAAAGCATTAGTAGAGATTACGAAAAAGTACTAAAAGTATTCCATCAAGCAGATGATGATATGTTGTTAACCCAAGTTTATGCTATGGGTGAGCAGACAGATATAACACATACTATTAAACAAAACTTTGGTTTGCAATTGCGTATTCCTAAAGAATACTTTTTGGGCCATCAAGACAGCTCTGCGGTTTGGGCTAGATACGAAACTGATAAGATGAGTAGCAATATATTTGTAACTGTATTGCCAATGGAAGAAGGGAGTAAGATGACTCCAGAGATTTATCATAGTTTGCGAGATACCTTAACCAAAAAATACTTTTCGACTTGGATTGAAGGTTCTTATATGCAAATAGATGACCGATACTTACCTGTTTATTATCAGTATATGCAAATTAATAACCTTCAAGCTTTGCAAGCAAGAGGAATATGGGCAATGGTTAATGATTTTATGGGAGGCCCTTTTGTTTCTTATATGATAGAAGATAAAGCCAATCAACGAGTAATCTTTTTAGACGGATTTGTGCATGCTCCTGGTACCAAGAAACGCCCTAAAATGCGTAAGCTAGATGCAGTGTTCTCCACCTTCAAACTAACTCCATCCTAAATGGCTTGGCAGAAATATAGAGAATTTGAGAATAATGCTGATGCAGAAGTGCTTATAAGGCTATTGGATGAGCATCAAGTTGACTATGAACTAGAGGAGCTACCTAAACTACGTCTAGAAGAGGAGTCTCAGTTGCCTGTAGTCGTCAAATTGGAGGAAAAACAAATCCGAAAGGTCAATAAACTCTTGTTGGCTGAAGAGGAACGACAATCAGCCTATGAAGCAATAGAAACATTTGATAATATAGATCAAGCTAGAGATTTGCTAGACTTGCTCGAAAAACATGAGATCCCCTACCGAACAGGAGAGACAGGTTCCGCCATAGATACTACACATACCAATAGTCCTACACTTAAGCGGACTTATGTGATGGTACAAACCAAGTACTTTAAGAAGGTGAATGCCTTACAAGAAGAAATAGCTCAAGACCTTATACAAGATTTAGGGAAAGATTATCATCTATACAAAATGGATGATCAAGAGCTGTTGGATATTTTAGAACATCAAGATGAATGGCACATCAATGATGTGCTCATGGCTCAACGGATACTTGGCGAACGAGGAATTAAGTATTCCCGAAAGGATATAGAATTGATGAAACAACGAAGATGGATAGATCTACGTCAAGCTAAATCTGTGGAGGCTAAAAAAATAGGTTTTGCCTACCTAATGGCTGTTATAGGAGGATTTATAGGCATTTTTTATGGTATGCATTATCTCTCTGATAAAGGCTATGACCCTGATGGACGAAGCTTCTATACTTATGATGAAAATGCTCGAAAACATGGTCGTCAAATATTGATTTTAGGGATTGTTGTTTTTATAGCTGTTATACTCAATGTGTACTTTTTGAATTAAATATTAATTTAGGATATTTTAGGAGTATTTATAAATCAATACCCTTCAAACTTTCTTCTTAAAATGGGTTGGAAAAAGTTTAGAGAATTTGAGAATAATGCTGATGCAGAGTTGCTCATAAGACTATTGGATGAGCATCAAGTTGACTATGAAGTAGAGCAATTGCCCAAGCTACGCTTGGAGGAAGAGCATCAATTCCCTGTTGTGATCAAATTGGATGAGCGAGAAATTAGAAGAGTAAATGAACTTTTGTTGTCAGAAAAAGAGAGTGAATTAAGGTTTAAAGCATTCGATTTTTTTGACGATAAGGATCAAGCTAGTGACTTACTAAACTTGCTCAAAAAACACAACATCCCTCATATAATAGGAGATTCAAGTTCTGGCGTAGATACTATGTATTTTAATGTTCCTACTCCCTATTATGTGATGGTGCAGATTAGGCATTTTGAGAAGGTGAAAGATCTAATAGCTGAGGACGCTCAAGATCTTGTACAGAATTTAGGACCTGACTATCCTCTATATCAAATGAATAATCAGGAACTGCTAGGTATTTTAGAACATCAAGATAAATGGCACCTCAATGATGTGTTGATGGCTCAGAGAATACTTGGAGAGCGAGGAACTCAATATTCCCAAAAGGATGTAGAACTTATGAAACAGCGAAGGTGGATAGACCTAAGTCAACCTAAATCTGTGAAACCCCTGTACATAGGTTTAGCCTATTTGACGTCTATATTAGGAGGGCTCGTAGGTGTAATTATAGGGCTACGTTATTTTTCTAGTGAGGGTAGTGATCCCGATAGGCAAAGTTTTTACATCTATGATCAAATGACTCGGAGTCATGGTAAGAAAATATTTATTTTAGGAATCATTGTTTTTGTAGCCGTTATAGTTAAGATGTACTTTTTTAATCAAAATTAAATTATGACACAACAATTATTACTACTTGTATGCTTAGCAATTTTTTGTTCTTGTAATACTTCTCAAGAAGAGAACAGTGTTATTCAACATACTTCTGATTCGACATTAGTATCAGAACACCCAGCTTTGGATAAAGAAAATAAGGATACATCTTCTGATTCTAAGCTTTTAGTGTTAGAAGGCAGTGGTTATAAGTTATTGATTTCTGAATGCACAAAAGAAGCGTATAATACCGCAAAGCAAAATAAACCAAAATCAATTTTGGATAGCAAAAAAGTGCATCCCAAAGTTAAAGTTCTTAAGAAAGGCTGTTCTTTGGAGTTGCCAAAGGGAACAATAAAGATTGTTGAAAACGAGGAAGATTTGCTTATGTCAGTAGGCTATTTAGGCAGTTTAGAAAACTCAAGTATTTGTATTTTCTACAAATCTTATCTGGAGTCAACTATTGTTAATACTATTTATAATATGAATACAGGATGGAGTACATCTATACCAGGGACTAAACTGAAAGTATCTCCAGATTCCAAGTTTATTTTCACCTTAGCCAATGATGGGATAGATTGGGAAGGTATAGCTCTTAGTGAAATCGTTGGCGATACTGTTATTAGTATCATTGAAACAGATGCTAGAGACGAAGCAAATCCTGATTGGGAAACCTTGATTTTTGATCCAGAGTCTGCTTTTTGGGGATCTGCCGTCGAGTTATTTGTATCTAAAGGAGAATATAATAGAGGAAGTTCTGGTGAAGTAGAATACTACAAAATCGAGATTAAACCATCCACTGTTAAATAACTAAAGATGAAAAACCTTTAAGAGCAGTAAAAAAATAATTAAAAAGCTAGTTTTATTTAACCCTTAAATAAAACTAGCTTTTTAATTTACCAACAGCTTCAAACTTTTCGAATACCTGTTCTGTATGTGGAGCATCTCCAATTTCTTCCGTAAGATCTTGCCCCGCCCAATGTTCATAATGCTTTCCATTTCGCCAAAGACGGCTATCTGTCACATCATAAATAATGCCCTGATAAGCCACCCAAATTTCCTCTTTATCCTGGCCATTTCGTAGAGCTAATTGCCCTCTACTATATATAGTATATTCTTTCATGTATGTTCTCCATTTTTGCACTAAAATTGCGAAATACAAAGTTATCAAAAAAATCGATTGAAAAAATGCTCTTTTTGCAGATAAAGCAACTCCGTATATTATTAGGTTTTTTTTTGTTTTTTAGTCTAATATTTCATAGTACGCTATTTTTTCAAATAAAAAAATGGATTTGAGAGGATTTTTGGAATATGTAAAACGCTCGTTCAAATCTCTCCTTGAATTAAGAAGTAAAAAAAAATAATGATGATGCTTTTTTGTGGAATAAATCCATATCTTTGCCCTCGAAAATGAAAGCTAGTTATTGACATATATAAAAGGTTAATGCTTTGAAATCAGTTTTTTCTATACTAATTGTATTGCTCATTACAATGACCCAAACAGCTTGGGCAGGTGACCCTCAAAAAGGGAGCGATGAGCCATTTAATCCTACTCCTCACGTAATGCATCACATTAGTGACGCACACGCATTTCATGTAGTAGGTAGTTTCTACATTCCATTACCATGTATTGCCTACTCTGATGATGGGGTATTCTTTACATTCTCTAGTGCATTTGGTGCACGAGATGAGCATGGTACATTTGAGAATGCCGTTGATGGATATGTTATCTATCATGACGAATTGATGAAAATCAAAGGAGAGTTTCCTGCTGGAACTGTAAAAGTTTCTGGACATGCAACTTCTGGTCATGACGATCATGGACATGGAGACGATCACGATCATGACCATCATGGTGATGATGATCACGGACATCAAACTGTTGATGAACATGGTGTTCATGGCGGTGATGAGACTCACAAAGAAGAAGCACATGCTGCTCATCATATTTATAAAGATGGTAAATCTTTTGAAATAGAGCCAGCAAGTAAAATACAAGGAATGACTTCTTGGTATGACTTCTCTATCACTAAGAACGTATTTACTATGTTGTTAGGGTTGTTGGTTTTAGTTCTAATGTTTAGAAGCATTACTAAGAGCTACAAAACACGTAAAGGAGAAGCACCAAAAGGCTTACAGTCTGTAATGGAGCCAGTTATTGTATTTATGAGAGATGAGGTAGTTGCTCCAGCAATTGGGCCTAAATGGGAGAAATTCTTCCCATTCGTAATGACCTTATTCTTCTTTATCTTAATCAATAACATTGTAGGGTTAATACCATTTTTCCCAGGTAGTGCCAACGTAACAGGTAATATTGGGGTAACTATAGTATTAGCAGTATTCACTTTCTTAGTAGTTAACCTTAATGGTAACAAACACTACTGGGAGCACATCGTTTGGATGCCAGGGGTACCTGCTTTTGTGAAAATAATTTTAACTCCTATTGAGATACTAGGAATCTTTATCAAACCAGTCACACTACTTATTCGTTTGTTTGCGAATATTTCAGCAGGTCACATTATGATCTTGAGTTTGACAAGTTTGATCTTTGTATTCTCTAATGTAGGAGAAAGCATAGGAGGAGCAATTGGAGGTGGTGCTATCGCTGTACCATTCGTATTTGCTATGAACTTCTTAGAGTTGTTTGTAGGGTTCTTACAAGCATTCATCTTTGCTTTATTAACTTCTTTGTATATCGGTTCTGCTGTAGAAGAGCACCACCACGAAGAAGCACACTAGTATTGTAATATATCTTTTTTTTAATATTTAAATTCTAACAAATCATGGGAGGTTCTATTTCTGTAATTGGAGCAGGTTTAGCAGCAATTGGCGCTGGTATTGGTATTGGTCAAATTGGTGGTAAAGCTATGGAAGGTATTTCTCGTCAGCCAAAAGCGGCTGGAGAAATTCGTACCAACATGATTATTGCGGCTGCTCTTGTAGAGGGTGCTGCTTTATTTGCTATCGTAGTATCTTTGATCGCCTAATTTCGATCATTAAGAAACTACAGAAAGAAAAAGCGCAAGACTGACAACGATTGGTTGTCAGCTTGCCTTTATTCAAAGTGAATAGTTCGTCTATTTTTCTAATCAACTTAGAAACACTTTACGAACTAAAGAGAAGAGAAAAAATATTGTTATAATATATAATCTTACAATAAGATGTTGTTTTTAACCGATTTTTCAGTGATGAACCCAAGTTTTGGGTTATTGTTCTGGACTACTATTATCTTTCTTGCTGCTTGGTTTTTACTAGGTAAACTAGCTATTAAACCTATTGCTGCTGCATTGAAAGAGCGTGAAGGGTCTATTGATGAGGCATTGCATGCTGCTGATAAAGCACGTGAGGAAATGCGTCAGATTCAGTCTAAGCACGAAGAGTTGCTTAAGCAAGCTCGTGAGGAGCGTTTGAAAATTATCAGAGAAGCAGAAGAAATCAAAACTAAGATTTTGGATGAGGCTCGTGTGATAGCTGAAGAGCGTGACAAGCAAATGTTAGAGTCTGCTAAAGAAGAGATGGATAACCGTCGTAGAGAAATGGAAGTAAACCTATATAATGAGGTTGGTCGTTTGTCTTTGGTTATTGCTCGTCAAGTTATGCAACGTGAGTTAGATGGTAACCATGATCAATTTGTTACAGCTAAATTAGATGAATTGAAAAAACAAGAGTTGGGTGCTTAATCGCTCACAGCCCTTTTATTCAAACTTCTATTTTACATATTAATTTAGTATAATTTTCTTTCCAATATGTCTGTATTACGTATAGCATCAAGATATGCCAGTTCGCTTTTTTCTCTTGCAGAAGAGGAAGGCAACTTGGATAAAGTACATGATAATATCATGTATATATGGGAAGTAGCCAAAACTGATGATTTTGCTGCTTTCTTAAAAAATCCGATTATCTCTGCACACAAAAAAGAAAAAGTTTTTGAGGCTGTTTTTACTGATAAAGTAGAATCTGTAGTTTTGAAAACACTAAGAGTAATCGCAGAACATAGACGTGAACCTTATCTAGGAGATATTTGCAGAGTATTTCATACTATGTACAATAGTTCTCGCAAGATATCTTCTGCTCGCTTGATTACAGCGGCTGCTGTAAGTGAGTCTGTAGTTGACGGAATTTTGGAAACTTTTAAGACAAAAGGCTTATTAGAAGCTCAAGTCGAATTAGATACTGCAATAGATCCTAGTATAATAGGAGGATTTGTTTTAGAATTTAATAATCAGGTTTATGATGCTAGCATTGCTTATAAACTTGACCAGATGGAAACGCAATTTAGTGAAAACCTTTATATCAAAAACTTTTAAGATATGGTTGATGTAAGACCAGATGAAATATCTGCAATATTAAAAGAACAAATCGGTGGATTTGACTCTCAAGCACGACTAGAGGAAGAGGGAACAGTATTAGAGGTAGGTGATGGTATCGCTCGTGTATATGGTTTGAAAAATGCCTTAGCTGGTGAGCTTGTGGAATTTGAAAACGGTATTCAAGCAATCGCACTTAACCTTGAGGAAGACAATGTCGGTCTTGTATTAATGGGACCTTCTGAGAAAATCAAAGAAGGTGACAAAGTAAAACGTACTAAGCGTATCGCTTCTATTGATGTAGGAGAAGGAATGTTAGGACGTGTAGTAAATCCTTTAGGAACGCCTATCGATGGTAAAGGCCCTATCAAAGGAGAAACTTACGGAATGCCTTTAGAGCGTAAAGCTCCTGGTGTTATTTTCCGTCAGCCTGTAAACGAACCACTTCAAACTGGTATCAAGGCGATCGATTCTATGATCCCTGTAGGTAGAGGACAACGTGAGTTGATCATTGGTGACCGCCAAACTGGTAAAACAGCTATTGGATTGGATACTATCTTGAACCAAAAAGAATTTTACGATAAAGGAGAGCCTGTATTCTGTATCTATGTTGCCATTGGGCAAAAAGCATCTACAGTAGCTCAGGTAGCAAAAGTATTAGAAGAGAATGGTGCAATGGCTTATACTGTTATTGTAGCTGCTTCTGCTGCTGATCCTGCTCCAATGCAATTTTACGCTCCTTTCTCAGGAGCTGCAATTGGAGAATATTTCCGTGACACTGGTCGTCCTGCATTAATTATCTATGATGATTTATCTAAGCAAGCAGTTGCTTACCGTGAGGTATCATTATTGTTACGTCGTCCTCCAGGACGTGAGGCTTATCCTGGTGATGTATTTTATCTTCACTCTCGTTTGTTAGAGCGTGCTGCTAAGGTGATCAACAAAGATGAGATTGCTCAAACAATGAACGATTTACCAGAATCTTTGAAAAAAGCTGGTATCGTGAAAGGTGGTGGTTCTTTGACTGCTTTACCTATCATTGAGACTCAAGCAGGTGATGTTTCTGCATATATTCCTACCAACGTAATTTCGATTACAGATGGACAGATTTTCTTGGACTCTAACTTGTTTAACTCAGGTATCCGTCCAGCAATTGATGTAGGACTTTCTGTATCACGTGTAGGTGGCTCTGCTCAGATCAAGCCAATGAAAAAAGTATCTGGTACTCTAAAACTAGATCAAGCTCAATACCGTGAGCTAGAAGCTTTTGCTAAGTTTGGTTCTGATTTAGATGCTGCTACTAAAGCTGTATTGGACAAAGGTGTACGTAATGTAGAAATACTAAAACAACCTCAATACTCTCCAGTACCAGTAGAGAAGCAAGTAGCGATCATTTACTTAGGAACTAACGGATTGTTGAAAAACATCGCAGTGAATAAAGTAAAAGATTTTGAAAAAATCTTTATGATCAAAGCTGAGCAACGTTTCCCAGAATTGCTAACAAGCATTCGTGCAGGAAAATTTGACAAAAAAGAATTGAAAAAATTTGCAGAGTTAGCAGCAGAGATTGCTCCTGAATTTGCATAAGAATAATATAAACAAAGTGCTTAGTGAAAACTAAGTACTTTGTGTAGTTTATTTATTATACATGAGTTTGTTCTCTACGTCAAGCAAAGACAAACTTTTACTATATATATAATAATGGCAAACTTAAAAGAAGTACGTGAGCGGATTAGTTCCGTAAAATCTACTCAACAGATTACTAAGGCAATGAAAATGGTTGCGGCTGCTAAATTGCGTCGTGCACAACAAGCTATTGTTCAATTACGCCCTTATTCTAATAAGTTGAGTGCAATGCTTTCTAATATCTTATCCAACTTGGATGGAGATAGTTCTATGTCTTATGGTGTAGAGCGCCCTGTGAAAAATGTATTACTTGTATTGATAACTTCTAATAGAGGTTTATGTGGTGGATTTAATAGTTCTTTGAATAAAGAAACTGTTAAGTTGATAGATACAAAATACAGCGAGCAACGCAAAGCAGGCAAATTATCTATACTTTTTATAGGTAAAAAAGGTTACGACTACTTTAAGCGTCGCTATACAGATGTTAACTTTATTACAGATCATACTGATTTAGTAACTAGAGATTTTGCTTATGAAGATTCTGAGAAAGTTTCTTCTAAGTTGATGAGTCAATTTGAAAATGAGGAATATGATGCTATTGATATTGTTTATGCTCGTTTCAAGAATGCAGCAGTTCAATATTTTACAGTAGAGCAGTTTTTGCCAGTAGCACCAGCTGAAGAAACAGCTGATACTAAAGATAGTGGTATGAAAGCTGATTTCATATTTGAACCAAATCAAGAAGAAATTCTAGAGCATTTGGTGCCAACTATTCTTAAAACACAGTTTCATAAGACTATTTTAGATACTACAGCTTCTGAGCAAGGAGCACGTATGACCGCAATGGAGAAAGCTTCTGAGAATGCAGAAGAAATGTTGAAAGAATTGAAAATATTCTACAACAAAGCTCGTCAAGAAGCTATTACTAGTGAGCTTTATGAAATCGTTGGTGGTGCAGTAGCACTAGAAAGCCAGTAGGTCTAGATTGTAATCGAGAAAGGTTTTGATATAAAGAAGAAGGGTTGTCCAAATGGACAACCCTTTTCTAGTTTAATAGACTATGACCTAATGAATTTGTATTCATATTCTCGGTTATAATCAGCTTGTGTAACAGAGGATCATAGATTATAAATGATTTCGCTCAGTTACCTATGATAGACAGCACATATTTTAACTCTGCTCATGATGCTTCTTTCAATTGAGTCTGTGTTGTGCCTTTTAGAAGCGACATGAGTTTAGGCAGATATTGTTGCATAGTAGTAATATTGACAAGCATAGTGCGATCTAATATTCGTTCGCTCAAACCAACACTTTCACAATCCACATAGGTCTTAAAATGGACATCGCCTGTTTTGAGATCTAATTCAAAGTTTCCAAATAGACGATTATTATTTAGAGCCATTAGATACAAGGCAACTCTTGTTCTAAGATTGGGTGGAACGGTAGAAGGTAGTGTAGAGTAGAATCCTAAACCTTTGGTGTGATGATCTAAGATGACTGTACACTTCCATAAACCTTCAGGAGTGTTTATATTAAAATAAAGAACACTATTGGGTGCCTCTACTGTAAATGGTATTTTTATTCGACGCAAGTATTTTATTAAGATATCAAACATATTATGGAAGCATTTATAATGAAGTAATAGGATACAGAAAACAAAAAAAAGAAGGGGAGTGTGTGGTGCCCCCTCTCTTTGTATAAAAAGACGGAAATAATAGTTTCTATTATTGGTCGTATTTATAGAGCTGGAAGGCCTCTATAATTCCAATAAGCTTTTTTGCATATTTTTTGTCAGTAGCATAACCTGCCGCTTGCAGACCATTTGCCCAATTTTTATAATCAGTACGTTTTAGCTTTTTGAGGTGTTTGTAGCGTTTGCCAGATAAGAGTTTGCTATGTTCACGGAAGCTTTCCCAAGAAGATTCAAAAATTCGGAACATATCGAATTTGCTATCATCAGTATAGTTTGCACAGCGGCAGCCAATACACTTCTTGCGACACTTGATTCCAAAATGGTTGTTATCTTTGCGAGCAAGGCTGCTAGCCCCAGCATTACTTTCTAAAAGACCCTGCGCTAAGGTGATACTTGCTGGAATCTCAAAGAGTTTAGCTTCTTCTTTTGCTGTAGAAACATATTGCTTTATGTAGGTCAAGCAAATTTGTTGTTTGTATTGGACAATACTTGGATCAACATTATGTTTTTTAGCATAGTTAGGACTTAAGGCGAACCCAAGATTGGAATACGTTGCAGCTTTTTTCTTTTGTTCTTCAGACAAACCTTCTCCTACAGCTGTAGCTGCATTGGCTAGATTTAATTCATTTCTAATATCACTACTTGCTTCTTTTATTTGGTCCCACCATTTTTTGTTGGCTTGTGGTTTTATATTAGCTGTTTTTGCTTCAGCCGTAAAAGCTCCTGTTAAACTTGCAGGTTGAGCATGAGGAGAACGAGTTGTCTCTAAATCATCTAATATTATATTATTTTGAGCAGTGTTGCCTCCAATCGAAAATTGAAAGCTGAGCTCTTTTTGTGATATAACGACTAAGAATAATCCTAAAAAGGCTATTCTAACAGATGTTTTTTGACTGAATAATTGAGCTTTGTGAGCACTGTTGCGTAGAGCTTTTTTCATGTTGACTACGACTGGAAGATTTGTATTTAACATAACTACTTATTTTTTGAAAATGATTGGTCAATCTATTTGTTTTGACTAAATGGTTGTGATCTTATTTGAAACATATTGTTCGTAACTTCTAACGCAAATTTAAAACAAAATGTTTTAATAGAAAGAATTTTTTGAACACTTTTTTAAAATAAAATGAGTTAAAAAAGCTGTAGACACGATAAATAGAGACTTTTGAAACAAAAATAATTAGTAGAGGTTTCTGTTTTTGCTATTAAATGGGGGAAGGATTTTGGTTTAGTCTAGTTTGAAACAAAAATATTCAATCTGAATTAGATGTATTATTAAATGCTTGAATTGAAAAAGTAAAGGGGGAGAGACTAGTAAAACTAGTTGTGTAGTGAGCTTTAAGATTATTTTACCGATTAATTCTAGAATCAAAAATAGCAGGAGGAGGTTAGGAAGTTGAAAAAAATATTCTATTTTTGCGAAAGGACATTTATACTATAACAGTTCAGTAAACTACTGATTTTCATATAAAATATAGAGAAATATTATGAACGCTATTAAACATGCGCACTCAGGCCTAAGATGGGTTGTTCTAGCATTACTTTTGTTAGCTATAGCTAATGCCTATAATGGATGGCAAAAACGTCAACCATATACCCCTTCTGATAAGAAAAAGCACTTGTTTGCATTGATCTTTTGTCATATACAAATGCTAATCGGTTTTGTTGCTTATTTTTTAAATCTTGGAGGAAAAGTACAATTTAGTGGAGCAACTATGGGGAACGATTTAATTCGTTTTTTCACAATGGAACATTCTATTATGATGATATTGGCTATAGTTGTTATTACAGTAGGTTTTAGTAAGGCTAAAAAAATCATTGAAACTCCTCGACGATTTCGTATGATATTTAGCACATACCTAATCGGATTGCTTTTAATTTTGGCAGGAATCCCATGGCCATTTAGAGCATTAGGAGCTGGTTGGTTCTAATCCAACCTAGTAAAAAAAGGCCAAATCATTGTTAGTGATTTGGCCTTTCTTTTTACAATCCAGTATCGATATCATTATCAATATCTAAGATTCGTCTTTCTTTTAGTTGAAATTTTTGTTCTGGAGTTAGAGGGATTTTACTCTTTGTTCCTTCCTTTATTCTATCTGCGCTGATCTTATTGATTTCATCGGCCATAAAATTACCCTCCAACAGTTGTTGTTGTAGGTTCTGTAAAGTACCTGGAGAATAAGGGACCAAAAGTGTACTATTCTTCTCTCCAACATCTCTAATGGTATCATAATGTTGAGTCAGCAATACAAACTGCATAATCTCAATAGGAGAAACATCACTGAGGGTATTACTGAAATCTTCTACCGAGTCTGCAAAACCTTTAATTATTGCCAAACGTTGCTCAGCAATACCTTCACCTTGCATACGTTTACTTTCTTTTTCAGCCTCAGCATCTTTTATTTTTGCAATTTTACGTCCTTCCGCATCTTCAGATAAGGCTTCTTTATTGCGACGAGCAGCATTAATTCTATTCATAGAATCTTTTACTACAGAATCGGGGTCAATATCTGTGATCAGCGTTTGTATGATACTATAACCATATTTATCCATATGTTCTGCTAATTCTGCTTTTACAGCAGTTGCAATATCATCTTTACGAGCAAATACATCATCTAAATCTAATTTAGGAACCTCTGCACGAACTACATCAAATATGTAGGAAGAAATTTGTCCATAAGGATCATCTAGTTCATAGAAAGCCTCTCTAACTTTTACCTTCATGATTTTAACATGAACAGATGCCTGCAATTTTACAAATACATTATCACGTGTTTTAGTCTCGATATGTACATCCAACTGTTGTACTTTCAAGTTAACCTTCCCAGCCATTTTGTCCAATAAAGGAATCAAAATATGAAAACCAGGTTGTAATATTCGTTGAAATTTACCAAAACGCTCAACAACCCCTGCAGATTTCTCTTTTACGATCCTAAACGACATAAAAAGAAAAAGGAGTAGAGCGACTACTATACCAATAACAAACTCCATAAGATGCTATGATTTTAGATTATTTATAAATAAGGATGATTTTTATCAAAAGGTTTAGACCTTTATTGTAATAATACTAATTTTAAAACACTATTCATAAGTTCCAAAGCTCAAAAAAATTATGTTTAAAGTAGCTGTTTTCTCGACAATTCTCCTTCTTTTATCTGCCTGTAGTGGCAATAACTCTAATAGCAATTCTCCAAAAGAAATTTCAGGCTACGAGATTTTTCGTATGCAATGTGTCGCTTGTCATGGTCAAGATGGCAAATTAGGCCTAAATGGAGCACAAGATCTAACACAATCAACCTTCACTGCAGAAGAGCGTATCGAAATCTTAAGTAATGGGAAAGGAGTAATGCCTTCTTTTAGAGGAATATTGAGTCAGGACGAAATAAAAGCAGTGGTAGACTATACATTTAAGCTAAAAGAGGAGTAATCTATGATTGTTACCATTCAAACACCTCGATTTATACTTTCTACTATCAATGAAGACCATGCGGAAGCATTGCAAGATTTTAGATGGAGAAACGAGAGTTTTTTTAAACCATGGGGGCCTGCCTATTCAGACTATTTCTTTCAATTAGAATTTATCCAAGATTTTTTGAGAAAGCAAGCGATTTTGACCCAACATGGTATTGTGCTTCGCTTGTACATCTTTCATCAATCTGACAAGCAGTTAAAAAATATACTAGGCAACATTACTTATTCTAATATCCAAAGAGGTGTTGCCCAATACTGCAATCTTGGATATAAGATTGATGAGCGATTTAATGGACAAGGTATTGCCACTGAATCCTTAAACACTGGAAATCAATATGCTTTCGAAACATTAAAGCTGCACAGAATTGAGGCCAACATTATGCCTCACAATAAAGCTTCTATTCGAGTAGTCGAAAAACTGGGCTTTCATAAGGAAGGAATTGCTCAAAAATTACTCAAAATTAATGGGCAATGGCAAGACCATATTCGCTATGCTTTACTGAATAGTAATGAGGAGGTCTAACACTTTGATAACTATTGAATTAGGAGCTTTACATATTATTGGCAATAATATATGTGGTCGTGTAGGTTTAACTTAGTATTATTTGTATCTTTACTGGGATGCCCCCTTAATAATAGATTTAACTTATTATACAAAATAAACCGTCTTATGAAGAAACAATTACACATATTACTATTTTTGACTATACTGATGGGAACTTACTCCTTTAGTAATGCTCAAGTCTTCTATACTCTTGATTTTGAAGCAGCAGGAGGATACACAACAAGCCATCTAGAATGTACAGATGGTTCTGAAGATTATTTTACGCGCTCAGATGGGAGCAATTTAGCAACAGGAGTTGTATATAATGCACCTCAAGGTTCTTTCTTTTTTGCTGCACAGGATATAGATGGGGGGCCTTGTGGACCAACTGGTTCATCTCCCAAAAGTCTTTTGATAGATGATGTTAATATAGCAGGAAAAACAGGCTTGGAACTAACGATTGCCTTAGCCGAAGATGATGACGGTGGAAACCAAGACTGGGATGATGCTGATGCAGTGTTTATTGAATATGATATTGATAATTCAGGAACGTTTACAACTCTTTTACGATTTGAGTCAGATTGTGGAACAAGCTGTTTTAATGGAGAACCAGCTTTGGATACGGATAATGATGGAACTGGAGATGGCCCTGCTCTAACTGATGTATTTCAAGACTTCATGGGGAGTATAGCTGGAACAGGAGGCTTAATTGACATTAGAATACGTTTTGAAGGACTAACCTCTGGAGATGAAGATGTAGCTATAGATAATATTAGATTAAGTTCAATTGTAACAGGTCCTACCGTAGGTTTTGATAATACCACTAGTGGAGACAATGAGGGAAACACAGTTTTAATCCCAGTAACATTGGCCAATGGAGCTAGTTTTCCTGTTACACTTAGTGTTACTCCAACTAACATAACCGCTGAAGGAGGAGACTATACACTCAATACAACATCACTTACCTTCAATGCAGATGGAACACAGAATGTATCTGTGACTTTAAATAGTGATGTTGATAGTGATGATGAAATAGTTGATTTTACGTTAGCAGAAACTACTTTAACAGGTGTTACAATAGGTACTGCAACCAATACATTAACAATTACAGATGTTAATCCAACTATAGGTTTTGATAATACTACCAGTACAGACAATGAAGGGAATACAGTTTTAATTCCAGTAACATTGACTAATGGTGTTACTTTTCCTGTTACAATGAGTGTCACACCAACAAACTTAACAGCCGAAGGAGGAGATTATACGATTAATACAACATCACTTACCTTCAATGCAGATGGAACACAAAATGTATCTGTTACCTTAAATCAAGATTTTGATATTGATGATGAAACAGTTGATTTTACATTAGCGGAAACTACTTCAACAAGTGTTACCTTAGCTACTGCAACCAATACATTGACAATAACAGATGATGATGTTATTCCTAATAATGTAACTAGCTTAACTATTGAATGTACTACTGGAAGTACTGCTACCTTATCATGGACTACTCCTGTAGGAATACATGATGGTATTGTTATTTTAGGTCGTGAAGCAGCGGCACCTACGGGACCAGGAGGAAGTGATGATGAGAGTGCTCTAGCTGCTGCAAATGCAGATTTTTCTGCAGCTACTGATGCTTGGGGCTCTGCTGCTAAAGGCAAGGTCTTATACAACGGGAATGGAACCTCTGCCACGATTACAGGCCTAACTCCTGGGGTATCTTATACTTTCAAAGCTTATACTTATACTTGGAATACAAACACCTTGTGGTCTTCTGGGACACAACGCTCTGCAACTGCAACATTAGATGATGTAACAGGAGCTGCTGCTAGTGGAAGCTCACCTTCTTCTATCCAAGCTTTTTGGACAAATATAGCAGCAGGTTGTTTTGATGAGGTTTTAGTGGTTGTGAATGAAACTGCAGGAATAGGATTTACACCTACAGGTGATGGATCTGCTTATACCGCTAATTCTACATATGCTGCGCCTGATCAAGTAGTTTACAAAGGTTCGGGAACATCTGTAAATGTATCAGGCTTAAGTGCTGGAGTCACCTATTATTTTGAAATTTTTGTAAGAAAAGGCACAGAGTGGAGTTCGGGAGTAGAGGTAAATGCAGTTTTAGGACCTATCTTGGCAGTTGGTGATTTAGTAATTACTGGTTTTGATAATAATGTAGGATCTGCTGTAGATCGAATCTCTTTAGTTACTATGGTGCCTTTAGAACCAGGAACGCAGTTTTATCTAGCCAATATGGTTTATGAAATGTTTGCGCCAGCTAATGTACGTACAGATCGTTGGTATTCTTGTAATGGGAGTGCAGATGGAAATTTAGCTTCTTACCTTATTACATACACAGGTGGAGGAGCTTTAGCAGCAGGATCTGTTATTTGTTTAGAACTGCCTACTAGTGGTAATATAACTGTGTTTGAAGTAAATGGTGCTGCCTCTCCCGATTTTACAGGAACACAAGCAGGTGGTGGTGGAACTACTAACTTCAGTACAACTAGACCTGATGCAGTATTCCTAATGCAAGGGACTTGGACTAGTCATGGTTCTCACCAAACTTTTGCTGGTAATGTATTGGGCGGAATTCAAGATGGTGCAACTTGGTATGATATTACAGACGATTTGACAAGTATTCCTTCTGGAGATAACCGTCGTCGTTCTCGCATCCCGCCACAAATTGAATGTTTTAATATACAGGGACGTACAAGTACTGGTTTGTCTTTTGCTTATTATAATGGAATCAAAACAGGATCTAAAATTGGCCTATTAGGCAATATTACCAATTTTGCTAATTGGAATACAGGAACAGGAACAGGTGGGAATGATATACCATCTACTGTTTGTACTGATATATTTACGATTACAGGAACTACCTCTGAAGGAGTTTGGACAGGAGCTACAGATACCGATTGGTTCAATTGCCATAACTGGGAAAACTTACAAGTACCAGATGCTACTGTAAATGTAACAGTAGATGCTGCAAACAGCTCTAACAATTGTGTAGTGGATAGAACCTCTATTAATGCTGCTCCTTATAATAATATTGCAGTTTGTAATGATTTGACTATTAATGATGAGCGAGTACATTTAGTAAATGCTGATGATACCTTAGAAGCTAATGGTAATTTATTAATAGAAAATGGAGCTGCTAACTTAGATTTGGATGGAGCTACTACTGATGGCCATTTTATATTACATGGCAATTGGGAAAACCAAGCAGATAGAAATGCATTTACACAAGGCAATAGTCATGTTACTTTTGCAGGTAATGGTACTCAAACAATTACAACTGCCGATGGTGGTGGTGTAGAAGACTTTGGTAGTATTGATGTAAGTAAATCTGGTGGAGAGTTGGTTGTAGGTTGTACTCAAATAACTGTGGATGATGATATGGATTTCCAAAATGGAATAGTCCAAACTACAGCTACCCAAAAAGTCCTTTTTGATGTAGATGCTACAGCTTCTAATGCTTCTGATAATAGTCATATTAGTGGACCTGTTGTCAAAGAAACAAGTAATAGTGCTGTTACTACATTTGCCTTCCCTACAGGGAAATTAGGACATTTAGGAACAATGGAAATAGAAACACGTATGTTTTTAGGTGAATTCTTTGAAGCAGAATATTTCCACAATCCATATGTTGATATTGTTAACGTAAATACCGCAGAGCTAAATCATGTAAGCCAAAAAGAATATTGGACATTAGATGATTTGGGCAATTTAGGAGAGCATGCTAAAGTTACTTTACACTGGACACCTTTCAGTTATGTAGTTGTGGTTAATGATTTGCGTGTAGCACACTATGAGTCTATTGTTTGGAATAGAGAAGGTAATGCACCTGTTGTGGCAGGAGGTAGTACTGTTGCTAATGGAGCATTAACTTCAGATTGGGTAACTTCATTTAGTCCATTTACTTTAGGTGATGTGAATTGGAATGGAGGTTCTTTACCAATCAAACTAGTATCTTTTGATGCTCAAAAAGTAGAAAAAGAGGCGCATTTGAGTTGGGCTGTAGAAAGTGAAGAACTAGGTACATTATACCATCTAGAAAGAAGCTCTAATGGTATCGACTTTGAGTTGTTAACTACAGAGAAAGCCTTAGGAAACTTGACAACAACTAACTATGGTTGGATAGATGAGTCACCATTGCCAGGTATCAATTATTACCGTCTAAGAGCAGTGGAAATTTCAGGAGATGAAACATTCAGTGAGGTGAAAACTCTAACTTTTGATCGAGTAAGTGGAGAGATTGTAATTTATCCTAATCCTACGTTCAATGATGTAACTATCGAATTCCCGGAGTTGTTGAAAGAGCAAGCTACTTTAGAGGTAATGGATGTTTTGGGGCGTAAGGTTATAGAAACTACTTTAGCTCAAAAACTGAATAAGTTTACACTTAATACAGATGAGTTAGCAGCAGGTACTTATATCCTGAAAATCAAGTTAGATGATGCTACTACAATCGTTCAGAAATTTGAGAAATTAAAGTAATAAGAATATACAGATTATAGATAACTGGGCAGTGCTATTTATAGTACTGCCCAGTTTTATTTTAAAGAGTTCAACGATGACGTTATCTAAATCAGAATTGGCAAGTTTATCACAATTGCTACTAAGTGAGGGTACTAAAAATATAGAGATTGGCCTCAAGATCTTAACATCTAATCTAGATGCCATAGAAGTTGTGCATCCAGAACTAATGCTTCTTTATATTGTCTATGAGACAACAGAAGAGGATGACGAGAGTTACTTGGCTGATATAGCTAAAAAGCTATTAGAAGATCATTATTCTCCTAAGTGGTTTGATTCGAAATTTGAGCAACTAAGGGCATTAAGTACAGCTAGATGGTATGATGATTATATGCCTCAGCAAGCAGAGCCAATCATAATAGGGGAGTTGCCAACTTATGAGGAGGTCAGAGCAATTTATGAGCCTTTAATATTAACCAATGAAATCTATCAAGATTGGTATTTTGAATTAGGCTATGCTTGCAAAGTACATCAGCAATATAAGCGAGCCATAAGTTACTGGAAACCCTTTTTTGAACAGAAAATCCCACATCGAGATATACTCTTTGAGTATGGATATACGTTAACCAAAGTAGGAGAGTATGCAGCAGCTAAAGCTGTCCAACAATATTTAGAAGAGATGTTTCCTAATGACCCTTTCTTGAAAAATATAATGAGAAAGCCTTAAGGGTTAATACATTTTCAAATCCACTATTATAGGCAAATGATCAGAAGGATAATATCCTTGAGCATTGGCCCAATTGTCAATAAGATAGCGTTGTGTTTTCCAATTTTTAGAGACAAATACATGATCTATGCGTTTGTGCATAAATCGAGGATAAAAGCAGAACAACAAGAACTTAGTCCAAGTCCATTTTTTATCAATCCCCACAAAAGTATAATTCAATTCTTGAGCTTTATCTAAAGTTGAATGGAAGCAGTCTTGTAAGAAACTAGCTTTAGACAATTCTTGATAAACAGCTGTTTTAGTGTTGGCATTTAGATCTCCAGAAAAGGCAAAAAAGGCTTTAGGAAATGCAGTTTGCAATTCTTTTATTTTAGATAAGATGACCTTTATCCCTTCTATTCTAGCCAAAGCACTTTTATGGTCTAAATGAGTATTAAAATAAAAAACAGTTTGTTGAGAAACTTTGTGCAAAAGTTGTACATAACTGCATATTCTAGGGTTGGCGCTTTCCCAAGATTTAGAAGGTTGATTAGGAGTAGTTGACAACCAAAATGTATTAGCATTTTCTAACTCAAAAATAGCTTTCTCATAAAAAATGCCTACTTGCTCTCCCTCAGGTTTATTGTGTACACCATAATAAGCATATTTGGGCAAAGCAGCTTGCAACTCTTGCACCTGAGTAGTTGTACCCTCTTGTATAGCTAATATATTAGGATAGTGCATCTTTATGCGCTCTATGACATATTCCCTTCTATTTTGCCATTGCTTATTAGGCATCTTATCAAAACGAGAGCTTTTGAAAAGAATATTGTAGGTCATTGCACGTAGCTGCATAGACTACTTTAAGAATATTTTGGTGCCTGTAGCAGGCTGACGTTGTTTATAAACCTTATTAAGTTTTTGTAGCTTTTTGAGGCGAATACCATACTGTTGAGCAATATCATACAGCTCTTCGTGTTGGCGTACAATATGTATTTTTACATTGCCTGTATAGTTGTTTTTCTTCTTATCTAAGAATATATATTGCCCTGTTCGAATCTCTCGTTTTTTCAATTCATTGAAACGCTTCAATTTACCTACCTTAGATTTATAACGTGTAGCAATAGCTTTCAGGTCATCTTTAGGTTGTACATAAACAGCTTTCAATCCATTGATAGCAAATACAGTTTTAGTCAATTGTATAGTTACACTATCAGTGGTATGACGAAATGGATCAGGAACAACAACTACCTCAGCAGTGGTATCTTCTTTTTCTATTACAGGTTTAGGAGCTACTGAAGGGAATACTTTTTCTAGCTCCTCATCACTCACTACTATAGTTTCGCTGGTCAATAAATCCAATTTATACAACTCATAGCGTTCTATTAGAGCAATCAGGTTTTTAGAGTAAGTTTTGGCAGTTGCATACCCTGCCGATTGTAAGCCTTTAGCCCATGCTTTATAGTCTGTTTTTTTGAGTTTGAATAAGAATCCATAACGGAATTCTTTCTTAGGATTAAGCAAAAAATCAGTGTGTGCTACAAAGGATTCTTCAGGATTAGTATATACTCTAAAGCAAGATTTAACCACATCATCGTCCCATAGATAGTAAGTGTCTCCTGTCCAAACATCTCCACCACACTTGATTCCAAAATGATTATTAGCCTTAGTCGCTAAAGAGCTCTCTCCAGCACCAGATTCTAGCAAACCTTGAGCCATTTTGATACTAGCAGGCACTCCACTTCTATCCATTTCGTAAATAGCAATATGCTTATATTTTTCTATATAGATTTGTGCTTTTTCATTATCAATCAAGGGCATATCTTCACTAAAAGGAATAGCAGATAGTTGACCTAAACAACAAAATAAACAGATGATAAAGCTATAACGAAGCATAGTAGATTGAATTTTTATTCAGGAGAAGCTAAAACAATAATTACTAAATGCAAAGATAGTAAAACTATAAAAAAGTTCTAAACTAAAAAGCAATTAAAATAATAGCTAAAGCAGCCAACAATACACCTAACCAATTGAGTTTACTCAGACGCTCTCTAAACAAAAAGAAACCAATAAGGGCTGCACCACCTACTACAGATAGATTATTGATAGGCAGGATGATGGAAACATCTTTCCAAGAGAAAGCACGCAACAAGAAATAGATAGAAAAATAGTTAGGAATACCTAAACCAATACCCCCAATCAAGTTTTTTAGTTCAAACTTACTTTTTCCAAAAATTATCATTCCTAAAGCTGCAAAAGAGCCTATGAATGCAGCCACTCCAAACAACCAAATACTAAAAATAGCTTCTTCTGAAGGATCTCCACCAATTAAACGACGTTGAGAATATTGCAAAAGACACTCTACTAAACCACTAACTAAAAAAGCTAAAACAGGGTAGAATATAATTCCTTTAGGCAACGGTTTTGCATCTTCCTTAGGAGTGATAGGTTTGTTTTTATCTTTTTTAGATGGAATATTAATAAATATAACAGACAACAGTGCTGCTATCAATCCTGTTATTTTGAGGGCTGTAGCAGGCTCCGAAAACATAACAATGGCAAAGGGAACTGAAATAACTAAAGACATTCGTTGAACTACTGAAGTCACTGCGAGCCCAAAGTAGATCACAGACAATCCTACAAAATAGAAAGCGGCAATAAAAGTAGTTCCTAATATCCAAGCGGTAGACATCCAAGTAGACGAAAATATTCCGTCATAAACAGGCATTTGCCCCAAAACAATAGAACCTGTAAATACACAAACCCAATAATTGATAACAATAGCTTGAAAAGTGTCAATTTGGTATTTGTCAAAAAACTTAAAAGCCATAATAATGGCTATAGAACTTAATGCACTAAGTACGAGATAAAACATGTATGTATTTTAATATGCCCTTTAGGCATTGTTAGTATAAAGTCGGTATCGATCATCAGCCACTTTTTCTTCTTTTAGCAGATGATGATTTTTGAGTTTAGGTGCTTCTACACCTTTATTTAGATGTTTGTTGCCAATGAGCACCCTAGCTTCATCCCAAAGGCCTTGGTCTATAAAACTCTGAAGTAATTGTTTTCCTCCTTCTACAAATAAGGATTGGATTTTTTGTTGTTGTAAGTGTTCTAAAATAGAGGGCAACAATTGATCTCCAAAAGGTACTTGAATGTATTGCAAGTTCTCTGTATTCTGAGTGCTGGACTCTTGAGCCGTAAACACCCATGTAGGAATAGTCTGATCAAATAATTTAAGATCATTGGGTAGCCTTAAGTCTCTATCTATAACTAACCGAAGCGGATTTTTGCCAAAATAGTGTCGAACATCGAGTTGAGGGTTGTCTGTTGCTGCAGTATTAGTGCCAACCATTATAGAAGCTTCTTGGCTACGCCATTGATGTACCAGTCGTTTGCACAATGCATTGGAAATAGGTAGTGTTTTGCCCTCTTGTCCTATAAAACCATCTATAGACTGAGCATATTTGAGTATAATGTAAGGTCGCTTTTTCTGGATAGTTGTGAAAAAACGTCGATTGAGCCATACTGCCTCTTCTTTGAGTATACCTTCTTCTACTTTTACACCTGCTGCTCTTAGTTTTTGAATACTTTGTCCAGCTACTTTTTCGTAAGGATCAGTAGATGCAATAACCACATGAGGAATACGATGTTTGAGGATAAGCTCAACACAAGGAGGTGTTTTGCCATAGTGAAAGCAAGGCTCTAAGGTCACATAGATAGTTGATTTTTCAAGTAGCGATTTGTCTTCTACGCTAGCTATCGCATTTACCTCTGCATGACCTTCGCCATATCGTTGGTGGTAACCTTCTCCAATTATTTTATTATTATAAACAACAACGGAACCCACTTGAGGGTTTGGAGCTGCATAACCCAATCCTCGTTGAGCTAATTGGATGCAGCGTTGCATATAGATTTCATGATTCATGTACAGCACAATTTTGTGCTGCAAAGATACTAAGAGCTAGCTTAAAACTTTCATATTGTTAGGTATTAAATCCAGCAAAACAAAACTTATTAGAATAACTAGATCTGACAAAAACAAAAGAGCAAGCACCCCATGTGGACACCTGCTCTGAGAATTAGAGAACGGACAGCTATTAATCTTGAGTATAGAATATTTATTCTATAACTATTTTATCGTTTCAGTTCCAACTATTCCCTTTATTAGGGAACTATGCTTAAATTAGCAATTCATAATAGTTGGTGATTATAAGGTCTAATTTAGTCTTTTACTATATGATTGATGACCTTGTCTAATCTTTGCATTACAAACATAAGACAAGCAAACGTTTGATTATATGACAGAAGTCAACCTAATAGGTGATATTTATCATTATAAATACATAAATTAGATAAAATATATTGTAGGATGCATAGATTTTTAGGATACATAGCTAAAATACTAGTGTTGGTAGTGATTCTTTTTTCTGCTTATCAGATGGCAATTATTGCCCTACCTTATTATGTGCCTCCCTTTCCTACTGATATCGATTTTTTGTTGTCTAAACAACTAGTTATCGACCTTCGACATTGGATGATTGCCTTCTATATACATATAGGGAGTAGTGTAATTGTTCTAGCTGCAGGGTTGACCCAATTCTCTAAAACTTTGATGTTTAAATACCCCAAGTGGCATCGAAATATGGGGAAGCTGTATATATTTATGATTTTGGTAGTTTCTGCACCTTCAGGGTTAGTCATGGCTTTTTACGGAAATGGGGGGCCTCCTGCCCAATTTGCATTTGTATTGCAAGCAGTAGGGTGGTGGTTTCTAACTTATATGGCCTACAGGACTATCCGACAGAAGAAATTAAGAGAGCATGGAGAGTATATATTGCGTAGCTATGCCATGACTATGTCTGCTATTACACTCCGATTGGGAACTTATGGAGTTTCTGTGTATAAAGCTAACAATGGAATTTATTGTGAGCCAGAGGTTTTTTCTATGTTGTGTTATCCTCATTTTTATATCTTAGTAGCTTGGATTAGTTGGATTGGAAATTTAGTGATTGCAGAGATTCTAATTTGGGTAGGTTTATTGAATTATTATCTAGGAAAACCTAAGGAGAAAAATATTGAATTTTGATGATGATAATGTTAGGATGTATAGGGGCTTTTTTCCTTCTATTGATAGGAATATTCATACTGAAAAATAAAGAAGTCATAGAGGCTTCAGAATTAAGAGCGCAAGAAAAAGTTTTGTCTATTGCCTTATCCGATGGTCAAACGGCCTACTGGACTTATGGAAACTCCAATGATCCTGTGCTGGTTATGGTGCATGGAGCTTTGATTCCTAGTGTTTCTTTTGATGGATTGGCTGAGTGGTTCGCCAATAAGGGGTTTTATGTGATTACTTACGAGCACTATGGGCGAGGCTTTTCGGATCGAGTAGATTTTGTGCCAACAAAGGAGCTTTATCAACGTCAATTATTGGAGTTGATAGATACTTTGGTGCCCAACCGACCTATAAGACTAATGGGGTATTCTCTAGGAGGAGCTATATCTACGGTATTTACTGCTCAAAACCCCAACAGAGTGAAAACACTAACACTTATAGCTCCTTTGGTGAAAGATCCTTCAATGGCTGCGTTGAAGCTGTTTAGGTTACCTTTATTTGGATCTTGGCTTTTTAGAGTAGTACTAGTAGATAAAATTATTAAACACTCAACAGGGGTATTTGTTACCAACCCTAATCATGCTGAATTAGCCAAACGCATTCAGCAGCAATATGCAGTAAGAGGGACCGAATACATGATTTTAAGTAGTTTTAAAGAGCATCAATCTTTAGATTTTTTAGACTATTACAAACAACTGAAACAGTTAAAAAAGCCTATGCAGCTTTTCGCTGGGAAAGTAGACCACCTCATTCCTTTCAAAACTATCCAAACGGCAAGGACGGTAATGGGAACACATGAATATTATGAGTTTGACAATGATCATGATTTGATACAAGTGAAACGAGAAGAAATATTGCCATTGATTAATACTTTTTTGAATGAGAATGTATGATAATTTTGAGGACTACAGGAAGTTTGTTGTGGTGTATTGTAAAGCACGTGTCAAGTGTATAAAATGCGTTCGATTGTTAGCTTGGTATATTGTAGAACCACATTTTGATCCCAATAATTGGTATAGCTTTTTTTTAGAAAAACCTAATGGGAATATAATAGTATCAATTTTTGATTGGTATAAAACACCTATCATCAAACAATATGCTGAGCTTGGAGTTATAAATCAAGAGCCAACTGTTTCAGAGCATAATATTGAATTGTCAGAGAACTCAACTAAAGAGCTTAAAATACTACTCAAGGCAATTGGAACTAAGCATGAATGGCAAATTGAGCCAATTTATTTGGATGGAATACGCAAAATACTACATATTGAGAAATCCCCACCTTATATTGTGAAGTGGAATATGAAATCGAACAACCAGGAGCTTAATAATTTTACAGATTTTTGTGATAAAAACCTATTCACACAGTTATGAAACCACTCATTTTAGTAATACCCGAGAAAACGGATGAAGAGACTTTTGCAGTAGCTAAAGCTTGGGAAGTTTTGGGTGGAAAGGTGTTGAAATTAGGACGTTTTTGGGAGCCTCCCAAACTTGATGAATATCATGTTAGGGTGTATGGGAATGATACTTTTTGTAATGTATTAGCTCAGCTGTTGCAGCTTAATTTGACAGCTCCAGAAGATGCGTTATTAGCAAAATTTGATGAACATTATACTAAAAGGTGGATAGGCTTATCCTTTTTAGGGCAAGCAGATGGATTGGTTTTTCCTAAATTTGTGAAGCCTGCTATTCCAAAGCTATTTCAAGGGAAAGTGTTTTATACCCTAGGGGAGTTGGAAGAGACTACAAATGGTTTGAGCGAAGACGCAGAGGTTCTAGTTTCGGAGGTGGTTGCAATCGAAAAAGAGATGCGTGCTTTTGTACTAAATGGGGAGGTGCAAACAATGGCAATCTATGAGGGGCGAAAATGTGTGTTGCCTAGCGATTTTGTGCAAGAGTTTGCAGATAGCTATTCTTCGGTATTGCCAGTTACCTATGTTGTTGATTTTGGGTATAATGCAGAAATTGGTTGGTTTGTGTTGGAGTTGAATGCTGTATGGGGTGCAGGATTGAATGGTTGTGATGCAGAGAAGGTAGCTAAGTGTTTGGAATACGCATCTTCCTAAACAGAAAAATAGTCAGCGACCTTGTGACACTGACTATTTAAAAATTGACTCAACTTGACTTATACTTAGCCTCTTTTGGGAATGAATCCCTATATTTTTAATTGGTTATTTATCCAACCTATACAATTCATGTTTTTCGATGATGGCAATGAGGGCAGTGGCTGAAAAGTTTGAGTTGTTGTATCCCAATTTTTCCAAGCCAGAAGCCCATGTGGTGTAGTCATCAACTGCTACAGATGCCAATTCCTTAAAATCTCCTGTTGTGAGAAATATACTATTTGCTCGAAAACTCGTCCAAGCATTATTGTAATATGTATAACATTTTTTGTTATGCGTACCCTTGCCCAAAATACCTTCTGCTAAAGGATTTGTGTTACATTCAATATTCAAATGATTATTGCCTTGCGTAGCCAAATTGCTAGTACCAAATTCACTATTAAGAATAGCCAATCCCAAAACTACAGAAGCAGGAATTTTATATTTACGCATCTCATCCTTTGCTACTTGTGCAAATCGTTTGATATAGTTGGTTTGAGCATATTCGCTCATATTAGCAAGCTCTGTTATAGAACCATTTTCAGGTGTGTTAGCATCTGGAATATTCAACGGAACTTGATTTTCATTGCCCAATGATACATTTTCAGCAGGTTGAGCTTCTGTTGTAACAGTAGAGCTATTATAAGAGGTTAAATCAGCATGTTGAACATTATTGTTTGAACTGCCGCCCCAATCTTGACGCATCAAAATAACTAATAACAATACAGCTACTGTTTCTTTGTACCAATGCTTTTGAAATAAAGGGAGCAAATTATCTTTGCTAAAACTTCGCTTAAGTTGAGACCAACGAATAGCATGTGCAAAAGATTGCATAATATGACTGAAAGAGCGTTTGTGCTTAGGTTTAGGCTCTTTGTAAATGACCATTTCTTTATCTTCCTCTTTCTCTTGAGAAGATTTTTCGAGGGGTTGTAACTCATTTTTATTGACCTCTCCTAGAATGATTAATTTATTTTCCTTGTCCATATAAATGCCTTTGTTTTATGATTACAAATATACAACATTTTGTTTTAATAGCAAAGTTTTGTTTTAAATTTTTAAAACTTTTTGTTGATTTTCTTTTGAGCAATAATATCTTACTCTTCCCTCAAAATAGATTAAATACATTTTGTGACTCTAAGTGGTTTGTTAGTAAGTTGTTTGAAATAAGCTTTTTATAGGTTAAATTGTTGATTGATTAAAAGGTAATACAAATTATGCTAGACCTCACAGAAGAATTACATTTTGAGTTTAGATA
>JAAEPD010000224.1 GCA_024222455.1 Aureispira sp. | reverse complement strand
TAACATCAGAACTCGATCCCCTACTCCAATACCTAGAGCTCCTCCACTAGCACCTTCTCCAATAATTACTACAATTATAGGGACTTTTAAACGTGTCATTTCGATAATATTTCTTGCTATTGCTTCTCCTTGGCCTCTTTCTTCAGCTTCAAGTCCGGGATACGCACCAGGTGTATCAACAAAACAAACAACAGGAATTCCAAACTTTTCAGCAGATTTCATTAATCGTAATGCCTTTCTGTAACCCTCAGGATTGGACATTCCAAAGTTTCTATATTGTCTAGTTTTGGTATTGTAACCTTTTTGTTGACCAATAAACATATAGGATTGATCCCCTATTTTACCTAAACCACCAATCATGGCTTTATCATCTTTAAAATTTCGATCACCGTGCAATTCTAAAAAACTGTCACCACAGATTGCTTTGATATAATCTAAAGTGTAAGGTCTATTTGGATGTCTAGAAAGCTGAACACGCTGCCAAGGAGTTAAGTTTTTATAAATATTTTTTTTTGTTTCGTCTAGTTTATTTTTTATTTGCGCACAAGTGTTAGAAACATCAACATCGCTCTCCGTACCAATAGC
>JAAEPD010000223.1 GCA_024222455.1 Aureispira sp. | reverse complement strand
GATTATCAATCAAATAACAATGGTAGACACCCTTCTTTAGATGGTGTTCAGCTAAACTTCAGTACAGGAGTTGATGATATAGCTATGGCTGATTACATTGAAAAACAGTTTCCATCATTAACTGCTAAACTAAAAAACCAAGATGTTGAAAATCAAGAAAACTATCAAAAATATTTAGAAGGAGAAAACCCCTGGTTTACTCAATCTGTGAAACAAGGGTGGCGTTCTGTAGAAGATAGAATACATAGCTTTTCAAAAGGCGTTTATGGATTTATCGGAATGAATAGTGTTGCTGATGAAATCAGAATGAGAGATGCTCAAGATGATTTAGAAAGAGATGATTTTATGAGGTATGCTTATGCTTCTGGAAAAAAAGCCTTTTACAATGGGCGAGAATATGGTATTGATGAAAGAGGTCAGATATATGATTTAGGTATAAAGAAAAATGTTACAAACGTTCTGACTGAAGCAATGGCTGACTCCATAAGAAAAGAAGTTGCTAAAAGCGATGAAGAATTTAAAAGCTTTAGTGGTTCAGGTACAGTAATAGCGACTACAGGAATAGCAAGTGACATGCTATTACAAATAGCTCTTACTCGTGGTGTTGGAAACGTAGGTAGGGGTGGAGCTGCTCTTCTAGGTAATTTTGATAAAGGTAAAAAAGTTGTAAGTGGATTATCTAGTATACCAATGAAAGGAACTACAGCATCTGCTATGATTGCTCAGGGAACATTGTTTTCTACAAATTTAGCTAGTAGTACATATGACCAAGCTATTGCAAACGGAATTGATCAGGCTACAGCAGTAGAGCTAAGACAAAAAGCAGGTGCGCAGGGGTTTGCTTTAGGTTCAATAACAGCACCAATATCTACACAGACAGTAGCTATGAATAAAATTTTTGGTAAAAAAGGAACTGAAAAGTTAACAAAAGGACTTGTAGATGCTTATGAAAAAGGAGGAGAGAAAGGCCTTAACGCTTACTTCAAAAAAATACAACAAACAGTAATTCAAAATTATCCTGTATACGCAAGAGAAAGTGTTAAAGAAATATTTCAAGAAAACGTGCAACAGGCAGGTCAAGCTTTTGTAATTGCAGAAAATGTAAACGAAGTTGCTAAGAAAGAAATAATGAACAACACCATAACAGGTGCTGAATACACTAATACCACAATATTAGCAGGGCTTGCAGGACTTATAATGCCTTTTGGCGGTGATCTTGCATCATCCACATCTAAATCTATTAAAGCTAATTTTAATCCAGGGGCAGCCGCAATTGACAGATTGGAAGCTCTACATGGTTTGTCTCAAGATGTAGATAAGACAAAAGAGTTTTTGAACAGTATGGTAACTCAAGGCGTATATTCCGAAGAGCAGGTTTCTAATTTGTTGTCAGACATTGATATCTATGTAAATACCATAAACAGCATACCCACAAACCTGAGTCCTGAAACTTCATTGGTTGTAATGCAGTCAATTAACGAAATTCAAAAACAAGAGGAGTTAAAAAAGCAAAGAGATAAATCATTTCATCCAGAAATAGATGAAAAAATACAAGAACTGAGAAATGAAATAACAACACGAACTCAATTTGATTATGTCAATGCAAAAGGTAAGCTAAAATTAAAAGACGAAGCTGCAAAAGAACTTATAAAAGAGGCAGAAGATAGGGGAGAAAAAAACTACACCATAGATGATGGAGCTATAACTCAAAGAGCTATAGACAACTTTAGCATAATGGATGTAGACGAAAAGTTAGAATATACAGACCTAACTAAAAAAGATTTAAAAACCGATAAAAAACAAGAAGATGCCATTCAAGAGCCAAGCACAGAGAAGCAAGTGTTACCAGATGATGCAGCAAGCAAAAAAGATGGGACAGAATCCGAAGTGGGACTGCGACAAGTGGGAGAAGGAGACGTTGAGTCGAGCGTTACCCAAGAGAGTGACACCGAAACGGAAACGGAAACCGACCAAGCTAGCGACACGATTACGCAGACAGATACTGAACAGTTAACTGAAACCTCTACAGACCAAGAGGTGATGAGTGTGAACAACAAGGTTGAGTCTTTTGCTAATAGAATTATTGAGCAAGATGGAACTACTCAGTTTTCTGATGATGCCCTTCAATTTTATGCTGAAAATCAAGAAGCGATTGACAAAGCAGTTGCACAAAAGAAAAAGAACATTCCTAAAGATAAATCACGAGAAAGAGCTTTAGCTGTCAAAATTGCTAGAGGAGATAAAGAGTTCAGCAATGCAGATATAGATTTATACGCAGGCTCTCAGGCTGATGTTCAAGCTGAAGTAGAGGCCATTGCTAAAACAAATAGTCAAACTGTTACAGCCGACACATATAAAGCTATATTGGCTTCTACCAAAAGCACTACTAATAAAGACATGGCGAAGCCTGAAAAGGAAAACGCACAAAGAAAAAGATTCTGGAAAGCATGGAATCAATCTGCTCGAGAAAAGAAAATGGATTTGAAGCAGAAAAGAAAAAGTCTTAATGATGGTATAAAAGCTTATGCTAAAAAAAGAAAGGGTAAAATTACTGCCGCTCAACTTAGAGCTGTTTTAAATAAAGTTAACAACCCTAACTTAAATTTAGACAATCCTGCTGCTGTTAAAAAGGTTGAGCAATATGTAGAGAAGGTATTTTCTGATGCAGATTTTGCAAATGATGTAGATATAGCAAATAAGCTAAAAACGAGGGCTACAAAAAAAGTAAATAAAGGTGAGTATGGAGATAATGGAAACTTAAGCGGAGCTATATCTCAAATAATTTTAACTCCTATAACTGACTTAACTTCAGCTGAAATAAAAGCATATAATGAGTTTTTGCAAAAAGTAACTAAAAGAGACCCAAAAAGAAAGCTAGACAATGAGTTGGTTAAAGAAGCAAATGACCTGCTTAATTCGTTAGCTCCAAAAATAAAAACAGAACAAAATATAGTTGAAAAAGTATCAACGGCAAAAGATAAACAGGTAGTAGATAAGATACTAAATCCAGATGTAAGCGGTGAAACTATTATAGAAGAAAATTCTGATTTTATACAAAATAGATTAGACTCATTAGACTCAGGGACATTAGAAGTTCTTGTTGATAAAGTAAACGCAGCAGAAAATGAAAACAACTCAGAGCTTGTTCAAGAGCTAAATGATTATGCAAAGAATAGACAAAAGCTTATAAACAATACTACTAAAAAATCTAGAAACGTAAATTTAGACAACCTAAGCAAAATTTCTTTAGAGCAAAGTGTTGGCCCTAGAACTTTAAAAGGATTAAACAAAGGTCAGTTAGCTATGCTTACAGGAAAAGAGCTTGCTGAGTTAGATGTTTATCTAGATAATATGTCTGAAGGTTTTTATACGCACTTTACAAATAATATAGCTCAAAAGGTAGCTGCCAATGATAGGTCTACTAGTATGAAACCTATCTTAGATAAAATGTTTACAGCAAAAGGAAAGTTTTCTACAATGAGACAGTATGCAGCTGCTAGTGTAAAAAATGGATTAGGAAAGGTTGGATTTGGTTCTTCAAGAGCGGCTAAACAAGTAGGCATTAGAGGTCAGATGATTAGGTCAAACCCATTAAGCGTCATAGATCAAATGTTTGGAAACTATAAAAACAATACTATCTATGACAATGCAATACGACCTACCGCACAAGCGCATGCTAGATTTAAAAATTGGATTAATGGACAGACAGATACCATTGATACAATAGAATCTTTGATAGCGCCTACTAGAACCGAGGGTATAAATCAAGCTGTAAAAAGAAGATTTGAATTAACAACTTACTTGCTTCAGTTGGAATACGAATCTAATCCAAACAAAAAAGGAACTAACCCAGCAATTAAGTTTATAGAAGACACTATAGCTAGATATAATTCTGATAAAAGAGCTAGTAAGTATAATGAAAATAGTATAGCTATACTTAAGAAAATAGCACAAGAATATAGCGAAAATGGGCAAATATCTCTTAAAAAAATGGAGGACGCTATGTCTACAAAAACTAAAAAAGCATTAACCCTGTTACAAGGTGTTTATTCAGGACTAGGTGAGCTTCAATCTTATGCAACTAGAATTGTTAGGGGTAATGAACTTGACTTAGTAAATAATTATGTCCACCACAAAGCGGATTATAAAGGTGAGGAAAGAGACGATGCTAATTTTCAAAATGCAATAAATTTTTTAAGCCTAAAGCCAGGGACAAAATCAAGCACGTCTTTTGCAAGGTCAGGAGCAACAGCCATAGACTTTGATCCTATAACAACTGCTTTAAGAGCAACTAGAAATACAGGTATGGATTATTTTATGAGTAATGAAATATCTACTACTAGACAATCAATGGCTTCTTTAAAGAATATAACAAAAAATGATGAGTCTAAAACAGACGAACAACAAGACCAACTTAATGAGGCTGTATTAGATTTAAACAAAATATATAGCGAGGCTCTAAACAACGTGGTTACAAACAACATGAGTAGCACGGTATTAGGAGGTAAGCTTCTTAATAACGCTAGAACTTTAGGTTACTATTCAACATTGGCATCTGTTCCTAGAGCAGGGGCGGAATACGCTTCTAACCTTGCTTTTGCAGCACTATCAGCACCTGGGGAATTTGCCATAGGGTCTACGACATATGCAGCGCTTTCTATGACTAATAAAGGAAGGGCTGTTGTTGAGAATGTATCTTCTACCAATAACACAAAATTATATTCAGATGACCAATTAGGTGGTTCAAAAGCAGATTCTCAAGGAGTTACAAAAAAGAAATCGTCTCCTAAAGCTAAAGGTGATGTAGGTCAAACAGTAGAATATGTTATAAGAAATACAGGAATAAAGCACGTTCCAAAAGCGGTATCAAAAATAGGGGAAACATTAGTAACAAAACCTGACCAATACATATCTAGACCTTTATGGTTTGGTACTTTTGCGAAAACATTTAAAGCTGAAACAGGTTCAAAAGTAGATTTCGATAAAATAGCTGAAAACGACTCAGACTATATGAACAAGTATAAAGACGCAATTCAAAAAGCAACAAACAATGCAGACAGAAACGTAACCATGGCTGCAACATCTAATGACCCATTTTCTTCGGTGTTAAAAAACCAAGCACAAGATGGTGAGGGCATGATGAACTTTTACAGAATGGTAAATGGATACATGTCTAGATTTAGTCTTAATGAATATGCAACAGCTAGACAGGCGGTAGCTTCGATGGCAGGACAAGGTCAGTTAGGAGTTGTTAAAGGCGCATCAACATTAGCAGGAGTTACAGTCAGAATGTCTATGTATGTAATGTTGTTAAGATATTTGAATGGAGCAATGTTTGGAATGCTCGGCATTGGAGACGAAGACGATACGGATTATGAAGAGTTAGGTATTAGACAAGGTATAGGAGCGGCTACATCATTAATTTCAAGAGGTGTGTCTGGAAACATACCGATGATTCCGTTAAACTATACTATAGAGGCTTTAAACAAAGAGTATGGATACGAATTGGGATTAAGGTCAGAAGAAGAATATAATGGCTTAGAACATGGTCTTGTATACGCCACTATAAACCCATCGAATGCTGCTAAAAATTTAGAAGAAGCTACATTGCTTCAATTGTTTGGCCCTTTCAATCCTTATGCAAAATCAGGACTTAGAGTTTTAAAATTAGGACAGAGAGCCTTAACTAATGAAACAGAAGAAAGTAGACAAGAAAATTTAGATAAATTATTTTCAAGCAGAACAGCCATTGAAATAGCCAACATGTTTGGAGGAGTTCCTTTCTATAGAGATATAAGAAGAGGATTCTTACAAGAAGAATTTAAAGAAGGCAACACGGTTCAACCATTTACTTTAGAAGAATTGAAGTTTTACGACATCAAAGAATACAATAGATTAATGAGGTTAAAGGAGTTTGAAAAAAGAAACAAAGCGCCTAAAAGTCGTCAAGAAAAAGATATAGAAAGAGAATTAAAGGCTCTAGAAAAAGAACTAGAAAACCTTTAGGTTTTTTTCTTATCTAGAAGTTGCTGAAGCTTTCTAATAAGCTTGTAGTTCGGTTTCTTCTTTAGTTTCTCTTCGAGTATTTGTTTGTTAATGTGTTCCTTCATTTTCTATTTCTTTTTGTAAACATGCGAGCGCACGCCAAGCAACTTTAGCAGTATGGCGAATCCCATCATCATCGATTGTGCCTGCGTCAATTAGGTGTCTAGCAAGGGCATCATAATCATCAGTAGATTTATTACGATCCCAATGCAATGGTTTGTCTGGGTGATGCTGTTTGTTTCCTTGTAAGGAAACTCTTGAAACTTCCATAATAGCATCAGGAAAGTATTTTAAAACACCTGTAAACACAGGTCTTTCTTTTCTGTCTTTTGCGTTCATGAGAATAT
>JAAEPD010000222.1 GCA_024222455.1 Aureispira sp. | reverse complement strand
GTCTCAAATAGTTAAGTATATGTCTCAAATGGTTAAACAGATATTCTCAAAATGGTTCAACTTTGGGATTGTAAAGATCGTCGAATATGCTAATATTTATAAGTATGGCTATTCTAAATAATAATTTTTTACTCAATGTTATTTTAAATTATGAAAAAGATGAATTTAATTTCAAGAAGTTTTTTTATTGTATTATGCTTAATTTCTTTTCAATTAAATGCACAAGAAGCCTCTCTTTGGGAGATTAACGAAGGGGAAGGACCTATTGATTTTCCTACAAGCGATTTTGGTGATCAAAAAGCCTATGAAAAAGTAAATATTCCTCCTTTTGATGGACCAGGATGGAGTCTTGCAGGTAAAGTATTGAGTACTGAAGAACCTAATAAAGGTAAAATGGTAGTTGGGTTTAACAGAACATCAAAAATAGCGGGTGGTAAACATAAAGTTGACTGTCTGAAAAAAGTTGATTTTACATATTTTAAAACACAAGTTTTTATACCTGCGAATATGACCATTAGTGAATTTAACATTTATTATGATTGGGCAGATGATGGAGCTCGTGTTTATTTATTTAATTCTGATAACCCAAATGGCTATTTCAATTCAGATTTTGATTTAGTACTTGGAGATAACACAAAGAAAAATCCTCAAAATATAGACTTCGCTAATCAAGCAAAAGCTGGTGAAGTAAATACCGTTATCATTGCTCAATTTGATAACTGTGGTAAAGGTAATTCTGTAAGAGGAATTCACATTAAAGTGAATGGTGCAGAGGTAGAACCACAAAAAACAATAACTAAACCAACGAATACACCAATGGCTAAATTGATCGGACATTGGACCTTTGAGGATAGCTTAGGTATTGATTTGACAGGTAATTTTAGTGATTTAGAAATGGTAGGAGATGCTCATGTCTATGATGGGAAACTAAAAGTAGGAAAAGATGCTTTTGCACAATCAACAAGCTACCAAGGTGCTAGTGTCAAGGAAAAAACGTTAGTAGCATGGGTCAGAATTGATGATGAAAATATGAGAGGAGGTTCTGCCTTAACACTAGGGAGGGTAAATAACAATTGGGATTTTGATGCTATTGTCTATGCAGAACGTCAACCAAAAACTTGGATGAATGGTAGTGGCTACTACAAACGAACCAAAGATTTAGGCAATAAAGCACTAGAAACAAATCTAGGAACGGTTGTGAAAATGGCAATTACTTATGCTAAAGGTAGTAATAATCAAACTGACATTAAAGTTTATAGAAATGGTGTACTAATAGGCGCATACTCTCAAGGTACTTTACTTTCATACGATAAGAGCAATATTGGTGTTATGTTCGGTAAGCGTCACTTCTGGAAAGGGATGCCAAGTAACCCATTTATCGATGCAAGTATTGATGAAGCTAGAATTTATAAAGGTGTTTTAACTCAAGAACAAATTGAGGGTTTAACAGCCGAGGACTAATAGTAAATGATGCTGTTTTAAGTTGGCATCATCTTCAATCGTACAAAACCCATAATATGTCTTTTATACAAAGACAGAAGTAGTGCTACAAAAGTTGTATCTTAATGATGCAACTTTTGTTTTTTAAATTTATGACTAAATACAAGTATTGGATTATTCTTTGTCGATTAATCCATATTGTTCAATAGCATCATCCCAAATATGCTCTTTATTTAGGTATATTAGTTTTTTGACTAAAAATGCTATTGCCTCTTGATCTAAGTTTTCTTTTTGAAGTTCTTCTATAAGCTTTTGAGAATCTTTGTGGTTTAGAGTCTTGTTAATGTTGTCAATATCGCAACATCCATAACCATCAAAAGAAATTCTACAGAGATAGATGCAGTTATCTTCTGAGCAGTTAAAATCAATGAAAACAGAACCATTAAGGCAACCTAAATAGTAGTCAGCCTTACGAGTTTTGGGCATAGTTGTTTTAAAAAAGTCAAAATTTTGATTCATGGTTTAGTTAAGTTTTTTATTTAAAATACTATCCAAAATAGGTTTTGCTAGCTACAAAGCAGCAACATAGTTTATTATTGTTCAAACAACTTTGTTAAATCTCTTTTGGTTTCAAACAGCTTATAATTTTTTATATTTGACCGAGAAGGCTCTTCTCAGATTTTCTTCTTATCTTTTTAATCAGAAATAAAAAATCCCAGCAAGCTCTTAAGAAAAGAAAGGTCTGACTTATTTATTAAAATAAATTAACAGCATGAGACGGTATTTCATTAGCACAGTATTTTTATTCTTTTTAGCTCTTAATATTTCAGATGCACAAAAGCCAGATGATTGGGTGAGGCTCAAAAATCAGAATGCTAGCTTACCAGAACTACAGGCTGCCTTCAATGCCTATTGGGATGGGAAAAGCTATGTAAAAGGATATGGATGGAAGCAATTTAAGCGGTTTGAGCATTTTTGGTCAACAAGAGTTGATGAAAAGGGCAATTTCCCTACTAGAAAAACACTTCAAGATGCCTATGCTGGTTTTGAGAGTTTGAAAAATAATTCAGCCAATCGAGCTCCTAGTGCTGCTAGTTGGTATCCTAAAGGCCCTACTGGAGTTACTTATGGGAATGGACGAATCAATTTTATAGAAGTAGATCCTAATAATTCGAATACAATATATATAGGCTCACCTTCGGGAGGTTGCTGGAAGACAACCAATGCAGGACAGAACTGGGAGCCACTTACCGATTTTTTGTCTACCGTATCTGTTTCTGGTATTGCTGTTGATCCCAATAACTCTAACAATGTATTGATCAATACTGGTGATTTTAACCATAGTCAGGGCTATTCACACGGAATATTTAGATCAACCAATGGTGGACAGACTTGGAATACCACTTCTCTAAACTTTAGCGCACCAAGTTTTGTAAGAGGAGGAAAAATTGAGTTTGTTCCAGGCAGTTCTAGCAATGCTTTTGCAATTTCACATTCAGGAATGTATGGATCAACCAATGGTGGCCAAAACTGGACAACTATAGTCAATAATGGAGTTGAAGATTTTGAGTTTAAACCAGGCAGCCCCTCTACTATGTATTATGTAGATGATGATGGATTTTTTAAATCGACTAATGGAGGTGTTTCCTTTAGTGCAGTTACCAATGGTTTGCCTTCTACAGGATTTACACGCTTGCAAGTTGCTGTCACACCAGCCAATCCTGCTGTAGTTTATGTCTTGGCAGGGGGAAGTGGAAATACATTAGTTTATAAATCTACCAATAGTGGTACATCCTTCACCCAAATGCATACAGCCTCTACAGGTGATCCTTTAGGCAATCAAGTATGGTATGATATGGCGTTTGCGGTATCCCCAACCAACGAAAATGACTTACATGCTGGAGCTGTTTATGTTTATCGATCTCAAGATGGTGGCGCAACCTTTAGTGGGGCACTCAATTCAGGAATACATGCAGATATTCACTGGTTAGAATACTTTGGGAATTATCTCTACTGTGGTAATGACGGTGGAATACATCGTACATTAACTGGAGGTAGTAGTTGGGAGAATTTGATTGGAGATATGGAAATTACACAGTTCTATAAGTTCTCTTCTTCTGTGACAGATACAGGGCGAATAAGTGGTGGTGCTCAGGATAATGGTACCTACCTGAGAGATAACAACAGTTGGTCAAGAATTGGTGGTGGTGATGGCATGGACAATCATATAGATTATACCAACAAGGATATTATATATGCTTCTTACCAAAATGGAAGCCTTTACAGATCCGACAATGGAGGTGTGAATAAAACAAGCATATTCTCAAATGTAACAGAAAATGGAGGATGGGTAACCCCAATGGAGCTAGATCCGAATATACCAACTACAGTATATGCAGGTTACGAAAATGTATGGAAATCTACAGACAAAGGTGCTACCTCTGTTGCCATAAGCAATTTTACAAGTATGGGATTACTCGATATTGTCAAAGTTGCTCCATCCAATAGTAATGTTATCTATGCTTCGGATGGTTGGGATATCAAAAAAACTGCAAATGGTGGAACAACATGGACAACTGTAGGCGCATCTTTACCTAACACAGTTACAAGTATAGAGATTCATCATACCAACCCTAATATTGTTTGGGTGACATTGAGTAATTATACTACAGGAAACAAGATTTACAAAAGTACTAATGGTGGTACAAGTTGGACAAATATATCTGGGAATTTACCAAACTTTCCTGCCAATACTGTAGTTCACCATGATGGAAGTCCAAATGATGATATCTATATAGGTATGGATTATGGAGTATATTTCTTGAACAATAACTCTGGTACAACTTGGCAATTGTACATGACTGGTTTGCCTAATGTGACTATATCGGAGTTAGAAATACCATATGGCTCCAATGTTTTAAGAGCAGGCACCTTTGGTCGCGGTATTTGGGAGTCTCCTGTAGATGCTAATGCTGTATTGCCACCACAAGCCAATGGTTTTGCTAGTGATGTGAATATTTGCCCAGGAGGAGATATTACCTTTACCAATTCATCGATACAGTACAACACCATCAGTTGGATATTCCCTGGCGGAAATCCTGCTACTAGTACAGCACAAACACCTACCGTCAATTATCCTAGTTCGGGAACTTATGATGTGACGATTATTGCAACCAATACAGCTGGTTCAGATACATTGGTACTTCAAAACTATATCGATGTAAACAACTCAACAGTTGCTTTAGATATTCAAGAAGGGTTTCCTAGTGGTACTTTTCCTACAGATTGGACTATAGATAACCCTGATGGTGGCAAAACATGGGAGACTTTGACAGGTGTTGGTGGTTTTGGAATCAATACAGGTTGTATCTACGTGAATAATTTCTCTTACAATGGGGCTAATCTAGATTACTTTTATACACCTGCAGTTGATCTTGCACAGTATACAGGTACTTCTCTTAGTTTTGATGTAGCTTATGCTCCATATTCAACGACTTATACAGATACCATGGCTGTCTATTATTCTAATGATTGTGGTCTAACTTTGCATAAAATATGGGAAAAAGGACATATCGATTTGTCTACTACAGGTACTACTGTTACAAACACCTTTAGTCCATCTGCTTCAGAGTGGAGAACAGAGACGATAAACCTTTCTGGGCTTAGTATTCCTGCACTCGAAACTAAGTTCTATTTTGAAAATAGAGGGCATTTTGGCAACAATCTATATGTTGATAATATAAACATAACTGGTTCTATTATTACTGGTTCAGGACCTCAAGCTACAACTGTATTAGCTTCTGTCAATATTTATCCAAATCCAGCAAAACAGATTTTGCATGTAGATGTAACTGGTCTAGAAAATCATTCTATAATTATTTATGATATTTCAGGTAAGATGGTTTTGGAGCATTCTAATGCAAATCAAAAGGAGCTCATTAATATACAAGAATTAAGTGCAGGTGTTTACAATATCAAAATTGTATCAGAGCAAGGAGTACTGAATAAGAAGTTTATGAAAAACTAGTTTTAATCAATTTATACTAAAAATGGCTTTGTTAAACTTCCTTTGGTTTGGCAAAGCTATTTTGCTTTTAGATGGTAAGCTATTCTATAAAATAAATTTTACAGCGATAGAAAACAGTGATAATTTGAAAGGTTAAAATCAATAAAAACAGAATCATTAGAACAACATAGCGTAAGAGTCAAACTATAATTATTTATCTTTGATGTTGAAGATGTTTTTAGATATAAAAACTCCCAACACACTCTTAAGAAAAGAAAGGTCTGACTTATTTATT
>JAAEPD010000221.1 GCA_024222455.1 Aureispira sp. | reverse complement strand
TTTCTTGTTACTATCATAAATAGTATATTCTATTAATTCAATACTTTTTTCAGTAGAATCTTTAATAATATTTTGATTGCTAATTATAGGTTCAGTGTTCTCTCTACAAGAGAAAGAAAAGAATATTAACCCCATGAATAGAACAATGCATAGTTGTCTCACTAGCTATATTTTTATATATTTTCCAATAAGTTGTTATCTAACCTTTTTCTTTTAAGGAGCATACTTTTTGCCTGTTTTCTCTATTCGATCATCTAACCTTTTTCTTTCTTCAGGAGAATAATCTCGTATTGGTACACCATTTGGATGATCTATACCACTTTTGGGTACATTAAATAATCCTTGTGACTTCCATGCACTATATTTTGATGATTTTGGGTGAGTATGTTGAGTCATTTCATGTAAAAACGTCCCCCCAACTGTCCAAGTATTGGCTCTTGTTTCTTCTTTTTCTTTGATAATGATATCATCTTCATCTGGTCCCATTTCATAAACCTCTGGCTCATCTAATTCAACAGTTGTAAGTTCTGAACCTGTTTTCAATTTATCCCAAAGTCTTATTCTTGTATCTGAATCGGTATATCCTTTTGCATTTTCAAGGTTATATTTCCCTGCTCTTTCTTCTCCAGAATTAAACGTTACATCAATTTTTCGAGTAGATTCTAGTTGATCAAATAAAGCCTTGACGAAATGCCCTATTGATTTCATCTTAGAGCGAGCTCCCCATGGTGTTTTTAGATCAGCCCTTACCATGTATCTTCCTGTTTTTACTCGTTTTTGAACCATAGAATAGCCACCTCCTTCAATAGGTTTAGGATTTGAACTTGAATTATATTCTAAAACCCATCGAACCTCAGTCTCTGCAACTAATTTAACTTGTGGTGCATATTTTTTGCCAAATCTCTCAATCATTAAGGCATTAACATCATTAGCAACTCTTGAAGCGCTTTCAATATTGGGGAATATAGGATAATTCCCATCCTTATCTATGGCCTGGATTGGTGTGTTTAAAGCATAACTATAACCACTCATACTAGGAAAGGATTTTGTAAATGGATCAATAGAAAGAAACCTTCCAATTCTAGGATCATAGTTTCGAGCCCCGAAGTCTATAGTACCCCACTCAGGATTCTTTTCCATACCATTGAAGCTAAATCGATAACTACCTGCACAACTTTTTTCAATCAACTTGTTATGCTCTAAGATACCTTTTTTTCTTTCATTTGAAAAACAAAAGGCTACACTTTAGTATATTTTTAATATATCGCTATAAGCTAATAACAAAGGGAGTTTAAGCCAATGGATGGTATTTTAATATGCTCTGTTTAAGCTGCTCTAAGTCACTAGATTTGTATCTTTCGGTGCTCGATGGATTTTGATGTCCTGCAAAGTATTGAACTTCTAAAAGGCTTAGACCTTCTTTAAATTTTCGGGCTAAGACACTCATTCTAATGGTTTTAGGGTTGAACTTATGGGGCTTAAAGTATGGGCGTGCTGTTTCTAAAAGGTAGTGTAAAGTTTCTCCTCCTTCTTTGTTGCCTAGTTTGTTGATAAAAAGGGCTGTAACTCCTTTATTTATTAACTTTGGGCGGTCTTCTTTTAGGTATTTGTAAAAGGGTAAGATTTGGCTACTATTTAGTTTTAACTGCCTAGAGTTGAGTCTATTTGACTTTGGAACGAGTACTTTTCCTGCTTCTAAGTCTATATTTTGGGGCTTTAGATTTTTGATTTCTCCACTTCCCAAGCCTTGATGTAAGAGCAAGCCAAGCATTGATATATTTCTATTTTTGAGTAGTGTATAACGGTTTTTACGGTTTAAAAAATGTGTCCACAATAAGTCTAACTCTTCTAGGTTTAATAGGCGTTTGCCATCAAAGTAGCTCTTAGAGTAATAGTCTTTGATTTGTATATTTTGGGCTGGATTGTCTTCTCTTTGTTCGATGTAGATTAGGTAGTTATAATACTTTTTAATCGCTTGTAAGATACGGTGTAAACTGGCTGGTTTTTGGTGCTTCCGTTGCTGATTGATATAAGCTAAAACACTTTTATAATCTAGGTTTTGGGCAGCTTGATTAACTGCTAAAAAGTGGTTAATTTCTCTTAGGTAAGTTTTTGCACTTGAGGGCTGATAATATTTATACAGATAGGTCTTGATGTCCATAATGGATATAGTTTTGGGTGCTTTCAATATGTCTATGACCTAGATAATCTCTAACTTGTTCAATCGGCATTTTATTGATAATCAAATGACTAGCAATCGAGTGTCTAAGACAGTGTAGATCGATCTTTTTAGTAATCGTGGTTTTTGATAATAGTGTTTTAAGCCGTTTTAAATAACTATCTCCTAACATTCTTTTTTGATAGTTATTGAGCATTAAAGCAGGGCTTGAACTCGCTGGGCGACTAGCTAAGTAGGCTTTTATATTTACTATTATTTTACTGCTTAAAGGTAGTTTTCGGCTGCCTCCTTGTTTGGCTTTTTTGATATAAATTAGTTTATTTTTGAGGTCTATATCGCCTAAGTTTAGGGCTTGACCTTCACTTCTTCTTAAAGCCAAGCCATAAAACAAATCTAGTATTAATCGGTCTTTTGGACTTTTACAGACTCCGTAGAGTTCTTTTATTTCTAGCTGACTTAGGATACTTCTTTTATTGATGCTCCCTTTTTCGAGTTTATAGACGCTTGCTGGATTTTTATGAACAAGTCCTTGGCGTTCTAGATAAGCAAACAACACTCGGATATGCCAAAACTGCATGCTGATTGTTCTACTACTCAAACCACCTCCATGTATTCGATTTGGACGCTCTTTTAAGTACTGATGATAAGCCTTTATGACCTCCATGTTTACTTCCTTTATTGGACAAGCTAACCAGTTTAAAAAGCTTTCTATCCCCCTGTATATGTTCGTTTGAGTTAGTTCTTGATAGCCTACTGCTTGTAAGTATATCTTGATTTCGCTTAGTATTTTCGCTTGCTTCATAGTCTTTGGATTATTGCCCCTGCTTATACTTTCTTGGTCGCTGGTCGCTACTTAGTAAAGTGTTGATTATCCATTAGTTAAGCGACCACAAAAGCGACCATTTACTTGTGGTCGCTAGAGCTTTTCTAGTTGTGTAAATAGGCTTTCTTTTAGTTCTTTTCTCAGCTTCTGAGTACTGTCCCAATAACTTATTTTATACTGGTAAGTCCCTCTACGACTGATATTACAGCGATTTATATATTCTAGTTCTAAGAGGCTATTCATATAGTTTTGACAACCTGTTTTGCTGATTCTTTTTGCTTGTCGAACTTCTCTTTGGGTAAACTGCCCATCTTCTTTATCTTTTACATAGCTTTTTAACCATTCAAAAAAGGCTCTCAAGCTTCCATCTAGTTCATCTACTTTTAAGACTATGGTTTCAAATAATAAGTCTAGGGCTGCTTTTAGATCAGCCTTTTCAACAATCAAACGTCCTTTTGCATCTTTCTTTCTTTGGTATTGATGCAGCCAAGTTATTTGCTGTACAAACACTTGATAAAGGTTATTTAAACGTCTTATTTTATGTACACTCTTTGGTAGTTTCACCTTGCCAGCATAAGGATTTACTACTTTACAAGGCTCTAAAAGT
>JAAEPD010000220.1 GCA_024222455.1 Aureispira sp. | reverse complement strand
TTGGTGGATACATACAGGCAGTAAAATTGGGATAGTTAAAGCTATTGAGGCTGAAGGCCAGCTAATAGGTTGCATTGGTCTAAACAGAGGGGAGTTTGAATATGAGCGCTCCGCTGAGATAGGGTATTGGATTACGAAAGACTTTTGGAGAAAGGGAATAGCCACTCAAGCTATAGAGGAAATAGTATCCTATGCATTTGAAACAACGGATATTGTAAGGGTTTTTGGTTCTGTTTTTTCTGAAAATTTAGCCTCAATGAGGGTATTAGATAAATGTGGCTTTGAACTTGAGGCTATACATAAACAAGCTATATACAAGAACAATAAATTTTATAATAATCATGTGTATAGCAAACTAAAAACATAACAAACTATTAAATTAGGACAAAATTCAGTTGGCTTTTTGCTCCTTCGTCGCTTATTTTAGCCAACCAAATTTAGCCCATTAATGAGGGCGTTAGTTGCCATCAAATGAATCTAGCTCAGAGATATATCAAGTTTTTAGATGATGCACATCATGTTTTAACAGGTTTAATAATCATATTACCAGCAT
>JAAEPD010000219.1 GCA_024222455.1 Aureispira sp. | reverse complement strand
GGCTACAAAAAAGATCTTTTCACCTCAAAAGTCGTTAATTTTTCGTCCAATAGCCCTGCTATTAAACTTAAAATTGCCTTTTTTGACGCTAAAATCTCACTTTTTCGCCTTCAAAACAAAAATCCAAACACACTCTTAATCAATAACAGTTACCTTCAAAGGAATAATAAACACCTTTTCTGTATTATTGTCATTTTGCCAATAATTATCATAGTAAATTCGATGGCCTCCCCATACTTTTGAGGTATCGAAATCATTAGTTTTTAACTCATGTTTTTGATTAAAAGCATTCAAGGTTTTATGATGTAAATCAATTCCTGAAGCTTTTTCGACTCGCTGTAGCAATGTTTGGGTATCTATTTTTTGAGCGGATTTAATAAAGATAAAAGGTTTGTTGGCCTGCTCTTCTTCCAAACGATAGTGATGGTGTTTGTTAGGTAGGGTTAGGTTAGTAATCGATGGATTTAATATAACATTTTGTTCCTCTGATTGAGGGTAAACTATAGAGGTTTGTCCTTTTGCATCTTGAGTAAGAATATAGATGTAATTTTCTTGATCATTATTGAGCATAAAGCGGAATCGGGCCCCCACTCTTAAATGTTTTTTTAGCCTAAAATAGGAATGGTGCATGAGTTGAACATCTATAAGTTGACCATCATGGTCTATTAGCCCAATATCTCCACAAACTCTTTCTGTCGAAAACTTAGAAGGTCTTCCCTTTATTTCATAAGCATGTAGAGCATATTTAGCTAAGTCATCTTTATAGATCCAAAAATAACCATCTTCTCCTATAGAACCAAATCCATTGCGAGTTCCCCAACTATTCATCAACTCATATTTTAAGCCATTAGAATCTATTGCATAACCAATTATACACACTGCATGCCCTATGTTTTCTGGATCATTACGCTCATTAGTATTTTTATAGTGAGTTGAAGATTTTAAGGAATCAGAGTAGATTAGGCCAAGCACTATAGGATTGCGTCTATGAATAGCTTTACAAGTAGCTAGAAGGCGTTCAGAATCTGTCTGGTTGATTTGCCATAAATTAACGGCACTCTTGATCTTGTACTGTTGAGCAATTTGATAAATACTATCTTCAAGTTCAGGAGGCGCTGCAATAAACCTAAAATCACGATGCTTTACAGCACCTATATTGATTAAACTATTGACTACATTTTGTATATCTCCACTATAATTTAGGTTATCACTTTTAGTTTTTGCTGCTCTATAGGTAAAAACTGGAGAAAAGGCATTTTGTTGAATGATTTTAGGATCTGTCCAATTGTTCATACGAGCTTCTAATATTGTCCTAGCAGCATATCCAGTTGCGTAGCCTGTACAATCCCCAGCATTTTGTCTAACTATGTTTGGACAAAAGGACCTTAGTGAGCTATACGTGTTATCTGATTGAAAAAAGTAGCGATCCTTCCAATGAAAATAAGGGTAGATGTCCTTATAATAGTAGCTAGGATCTTGAACAAGCATTTTGTCTTGCGTTGGTATTTGTTCAAAAAGTGAATCTATAATTGAGCTTGAGAGTAGGTTACTATCTTTCAATTCCCAAAATTGGCTGCCATCAATCAGGGTTACATTGCCATACAAGTATAAAAAGAACTTTTCTGTTGGTTTTACCGAATGGGTATATGCCTTAAGTGTGTCAATAAAGTCTGCTTTAGAAGTTTTGAGTAGTTTTTTGCTTTCTACATGATCAATACCATAACAGCTTTCCAGTTGTTGTTTGACGTTATTCAAAATCTTATCACTTAAGCGATCTCCCTTAAAATCGACTAGCAATAACTTTGCATTATTTTCAGTTGACTTCTTGTAATGAATAGAAATAGCTGGGAATCCCTTCTGATCGCCCTTTAGTGTATATAATATTTGCAACTCATTTTTTTCTTCCAGAAGCTGTACGTTTTTATTGATGTAATGTGTACAATCTAAATCAAGAGGATCAGATAAGGCATCTATTTTTAGAGTATCGTTGTTAACACGGAGTCGAATTTCATGTTTACTTGTAAGATTTTTAATACAAGCTTTTATAGGAATATCTGAATGGGGGTATTCATTGTTGTTTTTTATTGGCTGATCCCATTCTAAAACTGGCGATTTTTTTTGAGATTTGAGGTCTCTTGGAGTATGCATCCATTGCTTATAGTCCTCTCTTTTTTGATTAGATGGCTCAAGTATTATAGTTGTATGATAATCCTTAATCGCAAGATCATAATTTTGAAGACATTCGTGTAAATAAGCTCTTTTTTGATAAAACCAACTATTGTCACCTCCTATAGAATTAAGCGTTTTTAGTGCAATAGGGTATCGTTTTAGTTTTTGAAATATCAAAACCTTACTATAACCATTATAGGGAGTCTCATCATAACGTAAAGCTTTATTGATATCTTTCAGAGCTAATTTTAATAATTTCTTGTCTTTCTTAGTCTCATAAGGATTGTTCAAAACACATTCATCTTGTATAATTCCAGCACGAGTCGACCAATACGTTCCTAGTTTATCATAGATTGCTAGAGCACTATCTATGGTTGCTAAGGCATCTTCACAGTTACCGTCTTTTTTTAATTTTAATGCCTTGGTATAATATTCTTCTGCTTGACCACATCTTCGACCTTTAATGCTTTTATAACCTATAGTACTAATCCTAAGTGCTTCACCATCGGAATTGCTCAACAAGGAATCTAATTGATGAAAGGGAAAGGTTTCGGCTAAAAGTAAACGTTGCTGTTTATTTCGTTCAAAAGGATTATAAATAAAAAATTCAATCCCAGACATGCAATTATGTTCATTTTCATTTTGTCCAAATGTTATTTTTGGGAGGTGAATATGTAGCCTTTCAAATTTAAGTTTTAAGCTCCTAATTTTGTTAGAAGAGATCGTTGGACTGTCATAAATATTCTTGTATAAAAACTTAAAAATAGAATGCTTATCCTTTTTAGGCTGATTGTTTGACTTTAGGTTTAACTCTTCTTTAGCTTCAACTGTTGAAATAATCCAATATTGATCTCCAAATGCAGAAAATCGAGGTCGATATTGATCTCTTTCAAGTTTTAGTTCAACAAAATTATGACAATAAGCCATAGAACCGTATGCCCAAGCTTCTTGTTTTTTATTTTTTAAGAGTTTAGTTGTGACCACCCATTTTTTGTTGCCAAATGCAGCTCCACTCAATACATAGCCTTTGGTGTATTGGTCATCAATCCATTCTTTGGGGAAATCCTCTGATAGGATTACATTTTGGGTTTGAATCGTACTATCTTCTGAAGCGACAACCAACCATTTGTTTTTTTCGAATAGAAGAGAAGAAACGTATAACTTTTTTCGGGCAAATGATTTTATTTTTTTGAGAGGAACCCCTTCCTCAAAGCTATATTTTTGCTGAAAATTTGCTTTTTCTAAAATGGTCATCCAACTACCACCTTTCCATGTTTTTATTTGACTTTTTGCGGGAATTTGCAATAAAAATATACAAATTAGGATATAAAGCTTAGGCATGCAGCTATTCATGAGTGGAATTGGTTTCAAGTGGTTTGTTGATAGAAGTTGTTTAAAAATGAATTGTCAAAGGCTATTGAAACGCTGATTTTTTTATCCGCTTTGCGGTTCATTCTATTGAATCCCATCTAAGGGATTCACTCAAAGAGTGCATTGCATTCATGTTATTTTTATCAACCGTAGCTAAGGCTACGCTTTCAAAAAATGCCTAACTCTAGTAAAAATCACTACTCAAAGCCTATTTTGAACTCCATTATTAAACAACGTCATAATCTGAAATTATGAAATCAGGTCGGGTTCTACAAATATAAATTGTGTATTCTTATCTACATAAAGAGGAAAGTATGATTGGATTATCAGAATTCTAGGAGTTGAGGAACTTGTGAAGTGTAGAGGATGTTGGCCTTTATTCAATTTAATAAGAAAAAAAGCTTAATCTTATTCTCTTTATTTTATATTTGCCCAACATTGAAGTTGTTTCAAAATAACTTCATTTTCAAAAAATCAAATGACATGAGTAGTTTAATTGAAGAATTGAAATGGAGAGGTCTATTACAAGACATGACTCCAGGCCTAGAAGATGAACTAAAAAAAGGCTCTATCGTTGGGTATATTGGTTATGATCCTACTGCACCATCCTTAACTATTGGTAACTTAGTAACAATTATGTTGCTCAAGCACCTACAACTCAAAGGACATAGGCCAATTGTATTGATGGGGGGAGCTACAGGTAAGATTGGTGACCCTTCTGGCAAGGATAAAGAGCGTCAACTGTTGTCTTACCAACAATTGCAAGCTAATATAGATAAGCAAGCAGCCCAGTTTACAAAATTTCTAGATTTTGATGGTCCTAATGCTGCTGTAGTAGTTAATAATGCTGATTTCTACGATGGGATGGATATTTTTACCTTCTTGAGAGATATAGGTAAGAATATTACAATTAGCTATATGCTATCCAAAGAATCGGTTAAGAATCGTTTGGAAAAGGGAATTTCGTTTACAGAGTTTTCTTACCAACTGATACAAGGATACGATTTCCAGCACTTATATGAAAAAGAGAACTGTGTACTCCAAATGGGAGGCTCTGACCAATGGGGAAATATCATGACAGGAACTCATTTTGTAGGTAAAAATGGAGGTAAAGCTTTTGGCCTAACTTGCCCATTGTTGACTAAGGCAGATGGCAAAAAGTTTGGAAAATCAGAGGAAGGAAATGTTTGGTTAGCGCCAGAGATGACTTCTCCGTACAAATTTTACCAGTTTTGGCAAGGTAGCGGAATTGTAGATGATGATTTGCCTAAGCTTTTCAAAACATTCTCACTCAAGTCGAGAGAAGAGATAGAAGAGGTTTTGGCAATGGATGATCCAATTGCAAAACGCAAGATTTTAGCAGAAGAACTTACCGTTAGAATTCATTCTCAGGAGGCTTACGAAAGTGTGCTAAAAGCAACTCAAATCGTTTTTAATAAAAAGCTCAAAAAAGACTTTTTAGAAGGACTTTCTGAGCAAGATTTTGATATGTTGAGCAATGAGTTGCCTTCTGCTCAAATAGCTAAAGCTGCTTTTGATGAAGATTCTAATGTCCTAAAACTATTGGTGGGCAACCATGATAGTCTTAAATCTAATGGAGATGCACGACGTGCAATCAAAGGGAGTGCTTTATCTGTCAACTGCGAAAAAGTAACTTCTCATGAGTTAGTTTTGACCAATGATGATTTAATACAAGGCAAATACTTGTTTGTACAGAATGGCAAAAAGAATAAATTCTTATTGGTGGTAGAGTAGTCTATGCATCAATTCTAGGATATACTAAGATAGCGAGGTGCTCAATGCACCTCGCTATTATTATTTATAATATGTAGGAGAGTTGATTATTCCTTCTTACTTACCTTTCCTCCCTGATCTTCTATTTCTTCTATTTGCTCTTCTGTAAGTCCATGTGCATCTGTAAAATCAGTAAACTCTAAGTTGGTTTGCCTTAAATCCGCTCCACTCAGATTAGCTCCCGTGAAAATTGCTCTTGTCAGATCAGACTTTCTTAAATCAGCATCTTGGAGGTTGGCTCCACTGAAATTTGCACGCTCTAAATTGGCACTTCTAATTTGGGTGTCTCGTAGATTGGCTCCACTCAGATCGGCCCGCTCCAAAATTACATAATCGAGATCACAGCCCCTAAAATTTCCATCATTCAGTTGTGCTCTAGTCAAGTCGCAACGCTCTAATTTAGCTCCTTGAAAATCTGAATGGTTCAATTCAGCTTCCTCCAAGACAGAACGTTCTATATTCACATCTCTAAAATCTGCTTTATGCAAAAGGGCTTCTGTTAGGTTGGATTGTTTTAGACTAGCGCCACGTAACTCAGCTTGTATCAAATTTGCACGTTCAAAAGATGCTTTGTCTAGGTCTGCACCACGCAAGTCAGTTCCACGTAGATCTGCTCTATCTAAATTCGCTTCTTTTAGTTGAGCTTTCCGCAGATTGGCCCCTTTTAATTTTGCTTTTTCTAAATCTAGACCTTTTAAGTCTTCTTTTGCTTTTACTTTCTTTTCAAGCTCATCTTTTTTCATCTTTTTGCTATTTAGGTCATCAAATCCATATCGAATAAGATACAAAATATTTAATGGAATTATGAGGATAAGAAATTTTTTAGTGGAAAAAAGGAACTCATAGCAGATAGGCAATCTTGATTTTAGGCTTGGTTGTTTTGTCTAAAATTATTATATTTAGCGGATTGATAAAAAATGAAATAAATTGAGATGAAAAAGCAATGGTTAATCCTTCTTTTTGCAGCGTTGGTTTTGGTAGCATGTGGTGCAGAAGAAAACTCTAGTAATACTACTAATACTCCAACAACAGAGACAGTCGACACCAAAGAATCTGTACCTGTCAAGTCAGAGCCAGCAGAGGCTAGGCCTCAAAAGGAGTATACACTTCAAGAGTTGTATAATCTCTTTATGGAGGAGCTTAGTGGACAGGAGAATATACAAGAGTGTTCTGAATATTTAGTGACTTTTGCTCAAAAGGTAACAAAGGACCTAGAAAAGGGGTGGTCAAGAGGAGAGTCAGATGATTTTAGGTATATATTTACTAGGGAGGATGAAGCACCAATAGACTCAGAAAGAGGTGACCTGCATTATAATTTAGTTTTTTCTAAATATAAACATGCTAACGGACATTTACTATTTTATCAAGTTTGGGAGTGGGAATGGAACTATCCTAGTAAAACATTGGGCTGTATTCAACAACAAAGCGCTTGGTTTTTAGCAAACGGAGAAGACAAGGTGAAAAAAATTGATTTGCCAAGCTCCACACTTTGGAATGGCGAGAAACTGGTTTATTTACCTGTAAAAGGTGGCCTGCTGGGCTTGCCTCAAAATCTAGAAGCCAGAGGAAAAGACAAATCCGCTGCATTATTTAGTTTGGACGATAGTGATGGGAAGTTGGTATTTCAAGAACTCTTGACCAATACAGATGAACACGAAAGTGATGATATATATAGCCAAATGGCACCCTAATTTAACTGATAACCCCATAAAAAAACAATAATAAAATGGCTGAAGAAATTATATTACCCGCAGGTGTTTTACCTCTAGCTACAGAAGGAGATTTGGCAGGAGATGGTCCTTATGATGTCCGTATTCCACATTGTCCTGTTGATTTAGGTTTGTTCCAAAAGGTTGGAGAAGGCCAAGGTACATATGATCAAGTGACTAGTTCTAAGATAAAAGATGCTGACAAAGTGTTTGTGAAAAGAGCAGGCGACTATGTGTTGGTAGAGCAGATTTCTAAATCTAAAATTAATTCGCAAAGTGTAGGTGCTAGCCAAACTTTAGGTGCTTACTGGAAAAGCTCATCCGATCGCATAAATTCTTCAGGAGTTACTATTGGCCCTGGAGTTGATTTAGGGGCAAGTTATTCAGAGGCTTCAGATATAATAGAATTATTCAATGTTTATGAACCTGTAGGCAAATTTCCTGACCCACAAATGTTGGCTATACGAGATGCCTTATTGCCTGCTGCTGCCAAGCGAGGGGTTCGAGCGATTAAGTTAGCTTTAGAACTCAAAAATGCTGCAGTTTTCCCGATGTCTCCTCAGCAAGCACTCAATTTGAGTTTTGCAATGTGGAAACGTAAAGAGAGTAATTTTGATGCAAAACTAAAGACATATCCTAAAGTGAAAGGCCTACATCCTGCTTTGGTGGAGGTAATTACAAGAGGTTATTATTCTAATAATAGTAGAGGAAATGTTTTTTGGAAATTGTTGGATAATATAGAGAAATACCCAACAGTAGAGGGTAGTCCAGATTATAATAAAAACTTTATAGCACAATGTGATGTCATGCTGGGAGCTTTGGAGCATAAAGACACTAAGGAGGTATATTCTGGCCGAAAAGAACCATTGAGGGCTTGTTTGGTGGCTTTTGTGCAAACGATCAAAAAGACACTTAAAGATAACCCTACAGCTACGATCAAGGTTGCCAATAGACCTATTCAAACTAGAGAGTTGCTAGAAGATGAGGAAAATAGTTTGTTGAGCAGATTGGCTACAGAGTCTAAAAAAGCTAAACATATATCTAAGTACAAACAAAAATATGCCGATGATCCAACCACTTTAGCCAAAAAGATAAAGAGAATGGAAGGCTATAGTTATAGAAATAATTTTGAAAAGGATTTAAAAGACAGTGATATTACTGTAGATATGAATTCTCCATTGCCTGTACCTAATCCTGATGCAATCTATACAGGTGGTAAAGGGATAGATGATGGAACGTTAAAACGTGCACAACAAATCTTGATAGATAGTGGCTATTTAGCAGCTACTTTTGTGAGCCGTAGCACTGGCGAAACGGTATCTAGTGCAGATGGCGAAATGGGTGGAATGACTCGTCAAGCACTCAAAGACTTTCAGGAAAAGCATAACTTGAGCGAAACTGGTAAACTAGACAGCGCTACGATTTCGATCATTTTTGATAAAACTAAAGTCATCAATAAAGATGGAAGTAGGACTGAAGTAGAAGAAATTGAGTTTACAACTCCTGAACTAGATGCTGCTGAGTTTGGTTGTTTCCACTAAATGGAATTTAGGAAAAAGATTTATAGCACAATAGATTTAAAAAGAACTTCATGAAATCCATGAAGTTCTTCTATTTTTATAGAGCTGCTAAAATAGCTTGTAACTCAACTTGAGCACTCTTAGTACGATCTTTAGCATACCAGAGTTGTACTTTTTTTACAAACTCACTGTAAGGTTCAGGGTTTTCTTCTTTTTTGCGTGCAATAACCATTTCTTGTGCTGTAGCTGGTCGAGGTCCCCAAGTAGCCAACTCTTCATGAGTAGTACCATCCACTATTATTAGTTTTGGGATAGAACGCCCACCATTAGTTAGGTATTGATCCATCAAGTCTAAGTTTTCGTCTCGCCACACTATGCGAACTTGTATATGCTCATTGAGCTCAGCAATTTTAGCTAGAATAGGCACATTTTGCGCAGCATCCCCACACCATATTTCAGAGATTATTAAGAAATAAATGGGTTTGTCAATACCTTTGATAATAGCCTCTAAATCAGGTAGAATTTTAATTGTTTTATTAAGTCGATTCATACGGTGTATATTCAATTGGCTATATTTTACCATCTGTTCAGAATGATTAGAGCCAGAAGTTTTATCTTCTGCCAAAAGAGCATTACCTGTTTCTAGATATTTTTCATAGCTCATTCCTAGTGCTATATTTTCTTTGAGTAAGGTCGTTACAGTATCCACGATTAAAATTTTTGTTGTCTATAATATCTAATACAGCAGATCAAACATAGATTAGACCAATTGGTTTGATTGATCTAGAATGCTAAGAATATTTTAACACATGTTTGTTCTAAATATATTTAGGTTTAAATTGAATTCGTAGAGAGAAAAAAGTAATTTGCTACTATAGCAAACTATATAGAAAGCTCGTATGAAAAGAGATATTATAGAGATTAATAATTTTATTGTTTTAATAGAGCAGTCAGATGCCGAAAAACCTATTGTTGAAAAATGCGGTTTTGAAGAACCTGTGCTTGGCTTTGCCTTTTATGGATCAGGCAATGTGGAGCTAAGTATTAATTATGGTAAATCTGTAAAACCTTATGTTAACACCAAAGGTATTGCGCTTTCGTATTTTGCAAATTCTAAAGTAGAATTTGTACATAAAGTATCTCCCCAGAAACCACTGCAATGTATATCTATAATATCTACAATTAAGAATTTAGAGCAATTCCCAGCAGAAGAAAGAGATTTATTTACCAGATACTTTGATAAACTAATCCATGCTCAAGAAGATTTTGTAGAAGGACCTCTTTTTTACATGAAACATGAAATGCAAAATGCTATAGATAAAATATTTAATAATGATTATACTGGAGCGACCAGAACAATTTTTTTCAAAAGTCAAATTACAGAGTTGTTAGCACATTTCTTTGCGATCATTTCTAAGTCGTCTGCTAAGGAGAGTAGCCGTATCAAACAGCAAGACAGAGAAAAATTACATTCTGCTAAAGAAATACTAACCCAAAATATGGCAACTCCACCATCTTTAGATGAATTGGCTAAGCTTATAGGGTTGAACAATTATAAACTCAAAAAGCATTTTAAAGAATTATTTGGAGTGCCTGTGTTCAAATACTTGCAAAATGAGCGTCTCAAGAAAGCTCATGAGCTATTGAGTACAAGTGAAATTACCATACAAGAAGCTGCTTGGCTTGTGGGGTATGAGAGTTTAAGTTCGTTTTCTAGTGCCTTTCTCAATAAATTTGGTTTCCGTCCTAGCGAAATCAAAAAGTAATCCTTTTCGAACAAATTAGAATCCTTTTCCAACAACTCGCTCCAGACTCAATGCCTCATATTTGTATTGTTAATTAATTTATTAAACACAATACAAGTATATGACCTTTCTGAATTTTAATATGCAAACTAGTGCTTTGCTAGGCTCAACACTCTTGTTTGGACTGCTTGCAGGTATACTATTTACTTGGCAAAATGCAGTCACTCCTGGAATAGGAAGATTAGATGATCTCAATTATCTAAAGGCCTTTCAGCACATGAATAGGACAATATTAAACCCATTGTTTTACATCGTGTTTGTAGGTCCCTTAGTGTTATCCTTATCCTCTATTTATGTTTATAGATCAAATCCTAATAATGTTTTATGGTTGTTGGTAGTAGCAACTGTAATCTATGTGCTCGGGGTTCTGCTCGTCACAATTATGGGTAATATTCCGCTCAATGAAATGCTAGATAAGACAACTTTAGAGGACAGTACTTTTGAAGAAGTACAGACTTTAAGATCCAAGTTTGAGGCCCCTTGGAATAACTATCATGTCATTAGGACAATAGCATCTATTGGCTCATTTGTATTATATATACTAGCCTGTATAATTGATAATGGACAGAGTTAAACTCCAATTTTTATAATTTAAAATCATAATAGAATGAAAATTACTAGATTAATTTTATCAGGAATATTAGTGTGGGTACTAATTTTTAGTTTGTTTACAATGCTAAGTCTAATGCCTTTTTTTGAGAATAAAATGACCTTACAAGCAGTTGTTGTTATGGGATTTATTATACCTTTTGCCGCATTGGGCGCAACTGTATATTACAAAAGTAAAGATAAAACAAATGGGTTTTTAATTGGCACTTTAATGGTTTTGATAGCCTTGATATTAGATGTTTTTATAACCGTTCCTTTTGTCGAAACACCTCATAATGGAAGAGGTTATGCCGAGTTTTTTGCAGACCCATTACTCTGGATGTTAGTAGTCGAAAATGTTTTGGTAATCTATACTTATTGGAAGTTGAAAGTGGAATCATCTGTTCAGGTAGATGTAAACCATTAAACAATTTGAGGAATAAACAACTTCCTGAAAGTGGGAGTTGTTTATTTTTGCTCCATTGCCATTGCTTTGAGTTCTGTTGCCACATCTTTGCCCAAGTACTGTTCTATTGCATATCGAACAGCATAAAGAAGTGGGATTAAAGCTATAGCAGCCAGTACTTTGTATATATAATTAACGGTACCTATAGCAAAAAACATAGTCATAGACCAATCAGCACCTATCACGAAGGCAATATAAAGCACCAAATAACTATCTATAAATTGAGAAACTAGTGTAGAAACTGTGGCACGCATCCAAATGCGTTTTTCTCCGAGCTTATTTTTTATCTTTTTGAAGATAAGAGCATCTATAAACTGACCAACTAAAAAGGCAATAATGGAAGCTACAATAATCCATAAGCCTTGTCCAAACACAGCTCTATAAGCATCTTGAGCTTTCGGAACACCATTATCCTTATAAGCGCCTTGCCACCAACCTTCATCGGGGGCAAGTCCTATAGCTGCAAAGACCATTATAAAAGCATAAGCAATGACGGCTGCAGCAATAAAGGATAGAAACCGAACACCACTAATCCCAAAGTATTCGTTAATAATATCAGTCATGATAAACACAATAGGCCATAACAATACACCTGCTGTAAAAGTGAGGGGAGCTCCTTCTGTTATAGGATTCAGCCCAAAAGGCTCTACACCTAAAGTACCTTCTAATGAAAATATCTTAACCCCAATAAACTCTGCAATAAGAGCATTGGCTAAGAAAAAACCACCCAATACAAAGAAGAGGCGATTGCTTTTGAAAGCAGTAACCTTTTTTTGAGTCTCGGATTGAGTATTGTCAGGTTTGTTATCTAGTAAGTCAGGCACAATAGAGTTCGATTTAGGTTCTAATTCTAAAGGTAAAAATATGTTTTTTTTAGAGAAAAGATAGAGAACACTAGGACTAAAACTCAATTAAGTTGATTTTGTTGAAAATCTGTTTAATTATTGACCTCTTGAGCTTGGTCAAATTGAGCAGATTCTTCATCTGTTAACAATAACTCTTTGATCGCTAATAATATCTGTCTAGAAGACTGTACAAGTGCCCGATTAACAATAAGAGCAGTCGACACATCTATATTTCTAAGCAGTTTGGAACTAATCGCTTGAGTGGTAGTGGCTACAAAGTTTTTATCGTCTTTTCTTAAGCAGTTCATTATTTCTAGTATGGTTTCTACTCGATTTTGAGCATTAATAGGCGTTTCTATCAACCTATCGATACTCATGTATGTATCTATAAGGCGAGTTTTGAAGAGTGCATATTGTTGATTAAAAAAGAGATGATCTGCATTTTCGAAATCGTCAAAGTCTTCCTTTATATCTCTCAATGTTTTGGCAGAATGTAAGGCCATTCTAGCTCCATGTAGATAACGACTCAATGCTATTGATTCCTCATCAGCTAGTTCATTGTATTGGATACCAGCAGAGAAAGTAACAATTTCGGATTGGAGCAATTTTAAGTTGATATAACGTTCCTCTGTAGATATGTTTTTGGGGGTTCGTTTAGTATGGGGAGAAGGAGCTAGTGAAAAAACAAGCTTTTTATCTATGTTCAAAACTTTTAGGTTATAGCGAAGCACCTCTTTGGCCAAATGCAAGGTCTCTTTCTGGATAGCAGTAATACCTGCCTCTGCTATATCTGTAGTTGCATTAGTAATATATTGGGTTAATATAGCTTGTTGGTCAGGGACAAATTTGATCAGTAATTTTGCAAAAATAGAAGTGAAGGGAAGGAATACGAGAACACCTATTATATTGAAAATGGTGTGGAACAGAGCTATCCCTACTATGTAGTTATCGTTAATTTCTAAAGTTTCAAAAATAAAACGGATGAGATAAGGCATTAGTGCCAACGCAATTAAGCCTGTAGTCAGGTTGAATATAAAATGACTATAAGCTACCCGCTTTTTGATTTGAACGGCTCCTATAGCACCCAAAAGTATAGTAATAGTAGTACCAATATTAGATCCAATAACCATAGCTGCTGCAGAGTCAAACTCGATCATTTCTGCATTGAGGGTAGTCAATACAATAGCGATAGTTGCAGAGCTGGATTGCATAATAGCTGTCAGGAGTATACCAATGCCCAAATAGAGCCAAAGACCATAATCAGGAACAGTACTTAAATCAAAAGACTCTGCAAAGACCTCTACACTCGTTTTCATATAGTCTAAGCCCATAAAAAGGAACCCAAAACCCACCAAAAGCTTACTGAAATTGGAATATCTTTCAGATTTTCCTAGAAAAATAAGCCCCAACCCGCCACTTCCAATCAAGGGTAGAGCAAAACTTTCTATCTTTAGTTTGAACCCAACCAAAGCCACTATCCAAGATGTAATAGTAGTACCAATATTAGAACCTAAGATAACACCTATGGCATTTTCCATAGCCATAATACCAGCTCCCACAAAAGCTAAAAGCATGAGTGATACTGCAGAACTGCTTTGTAATATAGTTGTAACAAACATTCCAGAAAAGATGGATTTTATCCTTCCTGTAGTATATTTTCGGATTAACTTTTTGAATGCTCTTCCTGATAGTTTTTTGATAGACTCCTCCATCAAGAACATTCCAAAAAGGAATATTCCTAATCCTGCCAACAATTTCCAAATATCAAAACCTTCTAACATGCCAATATTTTAGTAGGAGATCTTAGAATCTCGCTTGAATAGGACAAAATAGAGTTTTTCTATTAGAAAGAAAATTCTGAAAACCTATTAATTTTAGTAATTTGCAGTATAGCTCATTTAGAAAATAAAACGAATGGAAAGTTATACAACAAGCTATTTTCAGTTAGAATTAAATGAAGAGGCACTAATCTCCTTGCAAGAACTAGAGGAGCGGATAAAATTTGTAAAAATGCCAATCCAAGAGTGGTTAGAGCGAGAATTGCTGTTTACTTATGGTTATTTTTATGAAGATAGAGCCTCTATAGAGCAATTAATGGAGGATGTACATAAAAAGATAGGCAAAAAAGCTGCTCAAAAAGAAGAAAAAGGTTGGTACAAAAAAGACATTCCTACCAATAAACAAGCAGCAGCTAAAGCACTAATAAAACCAATTTTTGAAACTATTCGAGATAATGAGCTACCTCAATCCATTAAACTAAATACACTAAAAGAGCAATTAGAAACTTTGACTATACTTGGGTTGAGCATATGGGGCTACTATGAAAAGGATGAAGTGCCAGAACTAATCGATATTTTAGATAGAGTAATCAAACTCTTAGAAATGCGGGAAGAGTTATTACAAGAAACGAATCAACAAAACCAATTTACAGGTGTTAATCAAGAAGCGTTGAATCTACATTTAAACGAAATGGCAAGTCAAGGCTGGTTGTTGCAAAACATTCAACCATTGAACAAAGGAGTCCATCAAAGTTTTGGTGGCACAACAGAAGATCAAAAGGTAAGAGGAGGCTTAGGTTTTTCGCTTACAGAAGGGTTTATATTTTTTTGGAAAAAAATTAAGAACTAATCTTTAAATCATAAAAAGCTATGAAGAGGTCGTTTACCAATTATTGTATGCTGATTGTAGCACTAGTCCTGATGGGAACATCAGCTTGGGCACAACGCAATACTACAGATAATCATGTTTATTTCTTGAAAGGGAAACAACTATTCCCTACAAATATTAGTCAAGTTACAGGCTTAGCACAAATTGGGCAAGACGAGCAATTTAATGGTCGGTTCTATCGCTTTGTGCAGTTTGCTAATATGCCTACTGTTGCTCAACATGAGCAGCTAAAAACAGCAGGTATTAATTTATTGGAATATATTCCTAACAAGGTTTATTTAGCCTCTATTTCTAATACTGTAGATTTTTCGAACCTAGCATCTTTGGGCATCCAAAGTTTAGTGAAAGTAGATCAAGCACAAAAATCGCATACTAGGGTAGAAGAACGTCCATTCCCAGCTTGGACTATAGCTGGCAATCAAGTTCAGCTCACACTTATGTATTATAAAGATATTCCTCATGCTGTGGTTAAGCAACGATTGGAGCAAGCTAATATTACAATCTTAGAGGAAAAGCCTTTGACCCATTATATTGTCATAGAAGCACCTATAACAGAAATAGATAATATAATCAACAAACCTTATGTACGTTATGTAGATTTAGCTCCCGAACCAGGTGAGCCAGAATCTGATGATGGACGTAACTTACATAGAGCAAATGCTATTGCTACAGAATATTTTTCAGGACGTCATTATGATGGTACAGGAGTAAGTGTAGCTGTAAATGATGATGGATATGTTGGGCCACATATCGATTTTCAAGGAAGAATGAATCAGCAAGAAGTAGCAGGCGATTTTATTGGCGATCATGGCGATATGGTAGCTGGAATTGTTGGTGGAGCAGGTAACTTAGATCCACTAATGCGAGGAATGGCAACTGGTTCTTATATGCATATCAGACAATATAATGCTTCTATGACAGGTACTGTTCCATTATATACAGATAGCGCCGTAGTTGTATTTTCTACATCTTATAGCAATGGTTGTAATGGTGGATATACCGCTGTAACACAGACCGTAGATGCTGAGGTGCATCAAAATCCAGGTTTAATGCAAGTTTTTTCGGCAGGAAATAGTGGAAATAGCAATTGTGGGTATGGAGCTGGTTCTGGCTGGGGAAATGTAACAGGTGGACACAAAATTGCCAAAAATGTAATAGCTACAGCTAACTTAGCTAATGATGATGTCTTAGAAGGTAGCAGTAGTAGAGGACCTGCCTCCGATGGACGAATTAAACCAGACATAGCTGCACATGGAGCCAATCAAATGTCTACAGATCCCAATAATGTATATGCACTTGGTGGAGGTACTTCTGCTGCAGCACCAGGGATAGCAGGGGTTTTTGCCCAACTGAATCAGGCCTATAGAGAATTGAATGGAGGGGCGCAAGCACCATCAGCTTTACTAAAAGCATGTATGCTCAATTCTGCCAATGATTTAGGCAACGATGGCCCTGATTTTAGTTATGGATGGGGAAAGGTTAATGCCTATAAAGCTGTAACAACTCTAGAGGATAATCGATACTTTTCTACAACAGTAACACAAGGAGATACTAACTCACATGTTATCAATATTCCTGCAGGTGTGCAAAGGGCCAAAATAATGGTTTATTGGGCAGATAAGGAGGCTTCTACCTCTTCTACTTATGCACTAGTCAATGACTTGGATGCTACAGTTACAGATGCTACAAGTTCAGTACATCTTCCTTGGATATTAGATCCAACTCCAAATGCAACTACCCTAGATAATCCTGCAACGAAGGGTGTTGATAACTTGAATAATATGGAACAAGTTGCTATAGACAACCCAACAGCAGGAGCTTATACCCTTAAAGTAAAAGGAACAACTGTTGCTTTTGGACCTCAAGAATACTATGTAGTTTATGAGTTTTTGACAGATGAAGTTATGCTCACTTATCCTACTGGTGGAGAAGGAATTGTAGAAGGCCCAAATCGTATACATTGGGATGCATATGGTAGTACCTCTGGATTTTCTATAGAACATTCTACAGATAGTGGGCAAACATGGTCTTCATTGGCTACAGCCACAGCTTCAGAGCGATTTACAACAGTTACAGTACCTAGTGTTGTTACGGGGAAGTATAAATTAAAAGTGACAAGAGGAGCTTTTTCTGATGAAACAGATACAACTATTTCCGTTATTGATATTCCAGCAAATCTAAGACCTACTAGAGCTTGTGTAGCGACTAATGCTATATTGGTGGCTTGGGATTCAGTGCCTAATGCTACAAGTTATGATGTATTCAAATTAGGGCAAAAATATATGGACTATATAGGAACGTCTACTAGTCGACAGTTTAGTATTCCTGTTGCGAGTATTTCACAGCCAATATGGTTTTCTGTTCGAGCTAGAGGTCCAGAGGGAGCAGTAGGACAGCGGGCAAATGCTGTTTATTACGATGGTTCAGGTTCTGGTGGAGCAGGATGTTTGTTGAGTTGTAGTTCTGATGATGATGCAGGTATAAAAAGCTTAGATGTAGGTTCTATTTATGCTACTACAGGGTCTTGTTCAGCTGGTAATGTACCATTTACCGTTACTTTAGAAAATATGGGGCTTAATCCAGAATCCAATTTTCCTATATACTATCAGTTAGACAATAATACTCCTGTGATGGAGACTTTTGTAGGAGCACTTACTCCTGGAACATCGCCTACATATACCTTTGTTTCACCACCTAATATACCAACTACACCAGGCTTCCATACCATAAAAGTATGGACAGGGTTATCGGCTGATATGACAAGTTGTAACGATACCATTATTAAAACAATTGAAGTGGTTAATGCCATTGGTACATTCCCTTATGTAGAAGATTTTGAAAATGGATTTCCTCCAGCAGGTACAACTCTAGAAAATCCGGATAATGATGATACTTGGGAGCCTAGAACAACTACAGGTATTACAGGCTTTACTACTACTACTATGTATATTAATAACTATAGTTATAATGCGGAAGGAGAATTAGATCTATTCAATTTGCCATTGTTAGAAATGACGAATACACTTTCTGCCAAATTATTCTTTGATGTAGCGCATAAGACCTACTTTTCTAGTATGGATAGTTTACTTATAGAACTATCTACAGACTGTGGAGTATCCTATGTCCCTGTTTATCAAAAAGCAGGTGCTAGTTTAGCTACGGGGAGTGGTAGTTCGTCAACATCATCATGGTCACCTTCTGCTGCTAGTGATTGGCGTACAGATACAGTTGATCTGACACCTTATCTACTGGGGAATGATATGATGATTAGGTTTGTGGCGGTTAATGACTATGGTAACAATCTATATATCGATAATATTAACGTGACTAAAGCTGTAATAACAGATGTAGAGACTATAGCGAAGATAGAAGGAATCAAGGTTTACCCAAATCCAACAACAGGTTTGTTTACAATAGAGTTACCTCAAAATATAGAAAAATCTACAGTGCGTATATTTAATACAGCTGGTCAAATTGTTTATAATCAACAGAATGTGAAAGATCAATTAATAGATGTAGACCTCAAGCAGTTTGTAGGAGGAGTATATTTTGTACAAATTCAAACTAAAGATCAGTTACAAACAGTAAAGCTGATTAAAGAATAAGATCTAAAAATTAGATTAGACAAAATCAAAAATAGTCTTACTTTTGCATCGTCTTAAGTAAGACTATTTTTTATTGGAATAAATAGATAATAACTATGCAAAAAACACTCAGAGAACGCGATGAAGCTGTAGTTTGGCACCCCTTTACACAAATGAAAACAGCAGGACCTGCTATTCCAGTTGTAAGTGGAAATGGAGTAGAATTATTTGATGAAGAAGGAAACTGTTACTTAGATGTTATTGCTTCGTGGTGGATGACCTTACATGGTCATGGACATCCTTATATTGCTAAACGAATTGCAGAACAAGCAAATAAGTTAGAGCATGTTATTTTTGCAAGCTTTACGCATGAACCTGCTATTGAATTGGCAGAGCGTTTGCTAGACAAGTTGCCAGCCAATCAATCCAAAATATTTTATTCTGATAATGGTTCTACTTCTTGTGAGGTAGCTGTGAAAATGTGTTTCCAGTATTGGCATAATAAAGGAGATAAACGGAAGAAAATGATTGCATTAGATGATGCTTATCATGGAGACACTTTTGGTGCTATGTCTGTAGGAGGGCGTGGTCCTTTTGTAGAACCTTTTATGCCATTTTTGTTTGATGTGGCGTTTATAGATGCACCTGTAGCTGGTGAAGAAGAAAAGGTCTTGAAACAGTTGGAAGGTATTCTGAAAGGAGGAGATGTAGCTGGATTTATTTTTGAGCCTCTAGTGCAAGGATCTGCAGGAATGCGTATGTATAGCCCTGAAGTTTTGGAGAAAATGCTTAGCATGTGTAAGGAATATGGTGTGCTGACAGTGGCCGATGAGGTTATGACTGGTTTTGGACACCTAGGTAAGTTCTTTGCTGTAGATTATGTGGATACCAAGCCAGACATCATTTGTATGTCTAAAGGGTTGACTGGAGGTACTATGGCTATGGGGGCAACCTCTTGTACTCAAGATATTTTTGATGCGTTTTGGGATGATGAGTTTCTAAATGCATTTTTGCATGGACACTCAGCTACTGGAAATCCTTTGGCTTGTGCAGCAGCTTTGGCCAGTATGGATTTGATGGATAATCCAGAAACTCAAAAGAATATTGATAGAATTGCAAGTCGCAATGCAGAATTTGCTAAAAAGCTAGAGCAATATCCAATTTATGCTAATGTACGCCACATAGGAGTAATTTTAGCGATGGAAGTAGTTACTGATGAGGAAAACAATTATTTCAACAGTCTGCGAGACACCATTTGGCAGTTTCTAATCAAAAAAGGCTTGTTGATGCGTCCTTTGGGGAATACTGTTTATATTTTGCCACCATATTGTATTACAGATGAGCAGTTAGATAAAGCTTACGACGCAATAATAGAACTGGCAGGTTTTTTAACTAAAAACTAGTAATTGAAGGAATTAACCGAATATTAAACTTGTTACGACGAGGGGTTTAGTGTATCAAAAAACTCTATTTTTAGACATTTGAAGGCTTCGTCACAACAAGGCTATTAAACAGCCCTAAATAGGTAGCAATATAAAATCATTTCATGCGAGAAATAAAGAAATCAGTAATAAAAGAAATAGGTAAACAAATTGCTATCGGTAACACTTGTTACCTTCAGAGGTATACTGGAAAGGTAACAATAATTGATAATTCAACTGAAGATATCAAGTTGATAGCAGCTCAAGAGCAGACTCTATTGGAATTAGAGCGAAAAATGGAAAATTATGTAAAAATAGAAAAGCCAAGCATAGAAAACCGATTGGCTATTATGAAGGATTTTCTAGACGAACTGCCAGATAAGTCTGTTCGTAAACAATTGTCAAACGCTTTAAAACGGAATAACCCTGTCCGAAATTTTAAAAAGACCATAGAGAGCGATATAGAATTGACCCAACATTGGAGCAATTTTAAGGTTAAAGAGTATCAACAATGGGTTTCTAATTGTATTATTGATGCTTACAATTATTAAGGGCCAGTTTGAAAATAAAGAACTATTGTAGTGAATTATTTTTTACATTGGACTTGTTGCGACAGAGGTTTAGTATGAAGTGATTTAAAAACTAAAAGTTAATGTGAGATAT
>JAAEPD010000218.1 GCA_024222455.1 Aureispira sp. | reverse complement strand
TTCTTTATCTTTAATATACTTTTTATAATACATGAGCCTTTCGTTTTTGGTGTCATAACCTAAATTTCGAAAGGCTTTTTCTTTTTTCAAAATAAAATGAGTCATCTCTTTATTTAAGGGATGACTCATGTTTTTATACTTCTCTTTTTACTACTACACTCTTTTCCTAACTACTAGATTTATAAAAGACTACATATATATTCTATGCAAATATTATAAATATTTTTATTATATTGCTGCATGCTAGCATAAAGTCTTTATTCCAAATAAAATATCTCTATACGACTTCTCTGCAAAATCAATCACTTTCTTACTTCAAGAAACATAGATTTTGTATCGAAGTTACATGCCTTATTTAAAACAAATAAAATCACTTAATTATTAACGACTATGGCTATTAAGAACAAAGTAAAACCAGTACAGTATACCGAAGATGCTGCAAAATCAATCACTGCTGATAAGATGAAAGCTGAATCCCATTCGGCAGTCAAAATGCTTATAAAAAAGGGATACAATGTCAAAACATCTTTTTTTCTAAAAGCGGGACACTTCAAAGGAGATAAAATCAAATTTAAAGGAATGTTTTTAGCAATTGGCGACTCTCCTGCTCTACTCAAAAAATTTAAACAAGAAAAAACAGATCCTAGCGTAGCTTACGGCAATTTATTTGTCAAGCAAGAAAAGGGGGAAGACATTGTTCATTTTGAATATGTTAGTGGCCAAGGTAAACTCAAAAAACCTGCAGATTGGAAAGCCCTATTCAAAGAGATCAAAAAAATGATCAAAAAGAAATGTGCATTTGTAATAGACGGGCAAGCAGTAAAAGAGGATGCTCCTCAAGTAAATGAATCCTCTAAAAAGGAAGATACCAAAGATGATAAATCTACATCTCAAGGAGATAACACCAAAGAAGATTTAGCTGCTAAATTAGAACGTAAAGCAAAAATTGCAGAAGATCTCTTATCCGAAGTAGAAATTATAAAAAGTGCTTATGACCGAGAGAAAAAGGATAAACTCTACAGAAAAACAACAAAGTGGTTGGCAAACTATGATAAGATCAGTGCTGATAAAAAAACAGATGCCCTAAAATCACACTTCCCTAAAATCCAAAAAGCACATTCTACTGTCAAAGAGATTTTAGCTACTGACAATAAGATTACAAAAGGTTTAGATCAAGTATTTGGAGCTCTAGAAAAATTCATGCAAGCACCTGATCATAAGGCTCCCAATGCTCAAAAATTAGCTCAAAAAATAAAAACAGCATTAGGGACAGTTATTCCTTTAATTAAAAAAGTAAAGGACACTGACCTTCTTAAGGAATGTGAAGCCATAGAAGAAATGCTTGCTCAATAAACTCCCCTTTTCCAATCTAAAAAAACTATAAATTATGCCAAAGGAATTAGATCATATCAGAAGAGTAGAAACCGCTAAAGAATTCCGAAGCCGTTTAGGAAATCTACTGCAAAAAGGTCAAGAATATAGGACCTTAGAGGTTGATAAAAATGACGAAAAAGAAGTCTTAGCTGACCTAAAAGATAAGAAGCATCAAAAAGAGCAAGAAATTGCAAAGTCTATAGACCCTATCAAAAATAACATAGAAAGCTTAACGCAAAAGAAAAAAGAGCTTGAAGACAAACTAAAAACGGATATAAGCAGCAAAGAAAAGAAAGCTGCCAAAAGCGAAATATCTAAAATTGACAAGCAAATAAGCAAACTACAAAAAGAGATTGTAAAATTAAATACTAAACATCTTGCTTCTGTAGAAAAAGAGATTGGTAAAAAAAGTGGTGATATTGACAAAATTACCAAAAAACAAGAAAAATTAGGCGTAAAAGTTTCAGACCTAGAGCTTCTAAAAGAATACTCTGGTCCTGGTCCTTATATTGTTTGTGTAGATAGAGCTACGGTTCGTTTTGTTAAGGTAACTTGCAAAGAAGACTTCCTAGATAAATTCAAGATAGATTTAACTAAGATTTTAAGTTTCAAGCTTGTAAAAGAAAATATCTTTGATGCATGGGAAACTACTCTTCAAGTTTCGGCTAAACTAAAAGTAGCTCCAGGTGAGTTATTGGGAGTAGTAGAAGCTAAAGCTACTACAAAACTTGACCTTCCTAAAAAGGTAAGTGTAGAGCTTGAAGCTTTCGCTAATGCTTATGGACACATGACAGCATCTCTTTCTGGTATCATGATAGAAGTAGGTGCCAATGCAGAAGCTAAAGTCGCCATTAACTTAGGCAAGTATGTTTCATTTAGTGCTAAGGCTTATGCATCTGCTAAAGCTGGAGTCTATGCATCATTCTTGGGACTTGCTGCTGCAGCTGAGGCAGAAGCTGGCTTAGAAGCTTCTGGAACTGTAAAATCTGCAGAATTCTGGGGAGGGTGTAGCTTAGAGCTTAGTGCAAAAGTAGCCGGTTATGGGAAAGCTGAAGCAAAAGCAGCTGTAGGTTTAAATCAAGATGGCTCTTTTGGAGTAGGTGCAATGGCTGGCGTATCGGTAGGAGTAAAAGGTAGCCTTGAAGGTACCTTCAAATATAAAGGCGATACAGTAGGAAGTATAGGTGCTGAAGTTGATGTTGCTATCGAATTAGCTAGCGTGGGAGCTGTAGCTTCTATTAATTTGAAACCAGGATCTACAGAGAATAATGATGGAGAATTGATGCGTGTATTTTCGTTTGGAGCAGAGGTTGGTGTAGCACTTGAATTTGGGGCTAAACTATCTGTAACAGGTACTATAAAAATAGGTCAAAAGTTTATCGACAAAGGTGTAGATGCGCTTAAAGAAGCTATAAAAGTAGCTCTCAAAAAATTACTAGGTGATGAGTTGTACAAAAAAGTAAAGGCTATCAAACAAGAAGTTGACCATTATGCTAAAAAAGTAACTGATGTAAAAAAACAGTTAAAAGAGAATACGATTAATTATCTACACAAAGGAATGGTCAAAATACAGTTAGACCATAACAAGGCTGTTAAACTAGAGTTTAGTCGACATAATGGTAAGCTCGAAAAATACAAAAAACAAGTTACTGACCTAATGGCTCAATTAGAAGCTAAAGGATTAAAAGACTTGGATAAGAAAAAAGAGGAGCTTACGGAAGAAGAAAAAGCGAAAATTGATCAAATAATTCAAGATGCGATCAATAAGGTAGAAAGCGAAGAACTGAAAAAATTAATAAGCGGTCGAGCAAGAAAAGATATATTCAAAGACTTACAGAAGTATGCTGAAAAATACGATCGTAGAATCAAAAAGTTCAATGATTATATCAATAAAGAATACAATGTTTACTCTGAAAAAATAGAAAAGCACTACCTACAAGCAGTAACTACTATCAATGAATTCCAAGTACTCGTGAGTGCCAACGATAAGGATAAATCCAAAACTCGCAAAAAGCTCAATAGCGAAGTTGAAAAGCTTAATAAATTGGTAGATACCTTTAACAAAATCATAGAGGAAAAAGATAAGTTATTAGCTTCACAAAATATACATGGTGATAGTGATGCCCTCCCAGGTGGTGATACTACTGAAGTGGAACGTGTGATAAATGTAACGTTTGATTATCTTAGAAACCGTATCCATGGCTTAATGGATAAAATAGATGATCTTAGAGAAGATCTTAAATAAATCTATTTTTAATAAAAGACTAATAGAAAAAGGTTGCCTATAGAAAGGCAACCTTTTTCTATTTAAGTCCTATTTTTCCTACTACTGAATATTTTTTTTTCAGGTGATCAATGACTTCATTTACTCAAATTTTAGTAAGAAGTTGTTTAGAATTAACGTGAACTAAGGATTAGAACAAGGAATAAAAGATT
>JAAEPD010000217.1 GCA_024222455.1 Aureispira sp. | reverse complement strand
GGCAGAACATCTACCTTGTCTAATCAAAAAATTACGGCTTTATCTCTATACAAAATTTACTTACATAACCTTTAATATGGACGAGGCAATTGCTGATTTTTCATCAAAAGGTTTCAATGCCTCTTGTTATGATCGAGACTGGCCACGCTCAGACGAGGATTGTAAATCAATTTGGTTAGGCTCGGATGTTCCTGCCTCTATAGCAATTTCTGCACTCAAAATTGCTTATGATTGTTTCCCTTATTTGTGCTATGTCCAACTCAGTAGCGATGATGGCAATAAGGATATACCAAAATCTACTTATACTGAGGTTTTAGTAGGTGGTTCTACTGCAAGAGCAGAAGAATTAGGCTTGAAAGCTTGGTCTGCAAAGGATTTTGCACAATTGGATGAGGGGATGTCTTTAGTTGCTTTTCATGCTTTTGTGCGCTCTAAATATTGATATTTACCAAATAATCAATTTCTCTGTCCATCTTCCTTGTGGGCTAACCACACTAAGCAAATAAACACCAGTAGGTAACTCTTGCAGGTCAATTTTAGTTTGTTGCGCAGTCAGTGATTTATGGATGAGTTCTTGTCCATTTAGGTTTAGTATTTGGTAGCTGCCTCCCTGTACAGTAGGATGTTTGAGTAGAATATAATCCTTAGCAGGGTTAGGGCTAAGCTCTATATTTAGAGAGGTATTCGCCACCTTTTTAGCATTGGTGGTTGTTTGAGGATTAAACACTACTCTATAAGTCTGATCGCTGACCTGTTGACCGCTCAACATACCACCAACAATATATTTGACTGTATCACTGATATTGGCCAAGCTCCTCAAATCCATAGGTAGATTGTAACCTGTTTCTATAGTACGAGCTAGCGTAAAAGGATCGATAGAAACTACTTGTCCAGCAGGTTCTACACCAACGCTGCCCACATAGGAAAGGCCATTATAGTTGTAAGATGTGGTAGCACCACCTAACCAATAAGGTTTGTGCATCGCAGTTGTTGCGGCAGTTCGGTAACCATTATAAAGTGAGTTGATAGGGCTTTTCCAAGATATAGCATAGGGGGCAATACTGTTGATAACACCTCTGCGGAATAAATTTTGAGCAGGAAATCCTGAGGCTGTAGATGCACCACCATAATAATAAATAGTATCGCCTATGATGGTTCCAGAGGTTCCAAAAGCTTTAAAATTGTTATTGTTAGGGACAGAAGTACCAACAATCCAACTGTCTGTACTTGGATTGTACACTTGCACATTAGGTACATTGCCTGTGTTGCTCCAGCCCGTAATAACATAGATCAAACTATCTCGCCAAACCACTTGAGCCTGGTCATCAATCGCTACAGGAATAGGGGGTCCATCACTAAGATAACTATTGCTTGCAATATCGTATCGATGCACATTTTTAGAAGATTTTTCACCACCATTAGCATAGACATGATAACCACCTATTATATAAATAACATTGCCTACTCGACTTGCGCTAGCAGCTATTTTACCTAAGGTATCTGGCAAAGGTGGGATTGTGTCCCAAACGTCAGTTTGTACATTGTACCGAAAGGAGCGTAAGTGAATGCCCGAATAGAGTTTGGTAGAGTCTATTCCACCAAAAGAAAAAACATAAGGTGTATTGCCTATAAAACCTTCGCAAACAGCATTGTTACTCACTTTTTCGGGCATAGGACTATGTGTACTAATTTGCCAATTTTGGCTATTACCCAATAGTGGAATTAGCAATAGGAGTGAAAATATTAAAGTATGATACACTTGTTGTAGGTTTAATGATGAATTGCGCAAGACAAGGATGATTTTTTATGGTCAATTATTAAAGCTTTTGAGATTTTTGTTTTTCTCAAATCTAAGTATGTTAGGTAGTTTTTGTACAAGGTTTTTAGGCCAATAGGAAGTGTTGAAAGCTTAGTATTATTAGATAAATTTAATCGATTCAGCTTTTCTAATTGGGCAAGATTATTAGGCACAGATTTAAGCTTGTTGTAAGACAAATCTAGTACTTCTAACTTCTTTAAATCACCAATACTATTAGGAATTGAACTAAGTTGATTTCCTGATAAATCAAGTGTTTTCAATTTGTAAAGGCTTCCTAGGGTATTAGGTAATTTTGTTAGTTTATTGCTCCATAAGCTAATTAAACTTAAGGAAGTAAGGTGGCCAATACTATCAGGCAACTGTTTTAATTGATTTTGGTGTAAAAATAAATGCATTAGAGAACCTAAATCTACAATACTATTAGGCAAACTTTGAAGTTGATTATTTGATAGGTTTAATCTTTCCAAATATTTTAAATGGCCAATGTCTTCAGACAAACTAGTGAGGTTATTTATTTTTAGACTTAGAAAATTTAATGATAGAAGCTTGAAAAAACTGCTTGGTAATTGCTGTAGTTCATTCGCAGCAAGATTTAAATACCTTAATTGAGTTAATGAGCCAATGTTTTCAGGTAGGGAGGCTATTTTGTTATTGTTTAGTTGCAGGACCTCTAACCTTTTTAGTTCAGCAATACTCTTAGGAAGTTCTGTTAAGTGGCTATTGGTTATTTGCAATAAACTTAATTTGCTCAGCTTCCCTATACTCTGAGGTAGTTTTTTTAATGAGGTGTTGGTTATAGCAAATTGCTTTAAATTAGAAAGGTTACCAATATTTTCGGGCAAACTAACGAGTGGGGACTCTTCTATGTAAAAGGAGCTTAGGTTGCTCAAATTGCCAAAGCTTTCTGGTAATTCACTAATAGAAAGACTATCTAAAAATAAATCATGAAGCTTTGTCAAGTTACCAAAATTATCAGGAAGGCTCGTCAAGCCTGTGTATTGTATAGAAAGTTCTTTGAGATTGTTCAAATTACTAAAGCTTTTGGGTAGGCTTTTGATTTGCGTGTGGTGTAATCTAACCTTTTGAAGATTATTTAATTTACCAAAATTTGGAGAGAGTTGGGTTATGGGCGCATAGTGAATACTGAAATTCTTTAAATTCTCTAACTCACCAAAACTTTCAGGTAGGGTTGTTAATGAAGTGTATTCTAAGTTAAAATCTTTTAGTTTTTTTAGATTGCCAAAACTTTCGGGCAAATTACCAATAGGTGTTTTTTCAATGATAAGTTCTTCAAGATTGACTAATTGACCAAAGTTTTTGGGGAGGTTTTGGTATTTACAGTTATAGATACGGAGACGTTTTAGTTTAGTAAGTTTACCAATGTCTTCGGATAAGATAGTGTCTTCTACATGAGATAAAGAAAGTTGATAAACTCGTGCGGGGTTTTCAAGAGCTTTAGCTAAACTGTAGTAATAATCATCTCCTTGACCAAAAGAAGTGTTTGCAATTAAGATCAGGGTGAATAATAAAATTTTCATATTACTTGGGGTTTTGGTATAATATTTTGTCTTATTGCAATTGTTGAGTTTAAAAAATGGTATTTACGGGGCGGTTTGCATGAAAATACGTTATTTTATTATTATCTTCTACTGAAGTGATTTAAAAACTAAAAGTTAATGTGAGATATT
>JAAEPD010000216.1 GCA_024222455.1 Aureispira sp. | reverse complement strand
TTCGCCTAGTGTTTTTTTGTCCGTGGGTCAGACTGAGTTTCTTGCAAGGCTTCTATGTACTCTTTAAACATCATTTTCTGGTTTTTAAACTCACAAATTAACTATTATCTACTACTTTTATACTTTTCCGAAGTTTTCAAACTTTAAATATATTTATAAATACATCAAAAATAAAGTAGTAGTCAGAAATATCTTTAATGATCCTCAACTGAATTACAGATTTAGCTTTTGGAATGATGAAAAAGGAAATACTATTAAATTTCATCATGGACTTGTACTAGGCGAAACCTTTACCTACCAATACCAATATGATAAAAACAACAATTGGATTGAAAAAATAGAATTTGACAAACGTAATAAAGCTACAGAGATTACAGAACGAAAAATAGAATATTTTTCATCCAAGTAACACCACTAGGAAATTGATGAGTAGCTATTTCAGTTTGATTCTAGCCATGAATTTACCATAAAATTAAAGGTTGGTAAGTATCTGATCTATCTATTAACCGATAAATAAAAACTGTACATAATACTGCACTAGCGACAATGGTGTATTTCCTATCACTTTTCCTTATATTTGTAGTTTGGCGGCGGTGTGAAACACTGAATTTACGCCCTTTGGTTGAAATTCCTTTGTTTCGGGCATACACAACACTGCGCCAGTGCTCCCATTATGGGCAATTAAATAAACTTTAAATCCTTATAAATTCATGCTAGAAAAAGGAGAAGCATTAAAAAAAGCAAATCTCTACTTTCGTGCAAGAGAACTCTATCCTCCTCGAAAAGTAAAAACTCCTATATATAAGACTAAATGGAAACTTAATTTACTAAAGATTATTATTCGTTTTTATACATTCTTTCGAAAGCTTCGGGGAAAAGTAGTTTATATACATCCAAATGTATCTATTGTCGATTTTTCTAAGTGGGTAAAACCTGATAGTTGGAAAACTACTCACTCTGGATATATAGCATATGATTGTGAAGAGAGTAAACTAGTTTGGAAAATTCTTTTTACTAATGGATTCTATCTTGAAGATCTAACATTTGGAATGAAACCAATAAGTGCTTTCTTGGATCAATCGGGAGGATTAGGAGAAATTCTAGTTGATAAAACTAATGGGCACTTAATTATTACTGGAAGTTTATCTCCTTCTTACACAGATGAAGACTATCAAAAATTCAAATCTGGGCGGACATCTAAAGTTAATTGGGATGAATTTATTAAAAAATAAAAACTGCCCATAATACTTAAGTCTTAATGCTGCCTGAAAGGCTAGGCATTAAGATAATGTTGCACGAAACTAAGCTGCGTGCCACTTATGGAGATAGAATGAAAGCAATTATGCTTTAGAGGGAGGTTTAACCTAAGCTTAGCTCTCAGGAAGAGCCTTTTAGTGGCCCTTGTCTCTATTTCTAGGATGACTTTAGTGCCTAAAACAGTGCCCTTAAGGAAGTTATCCTCCGACTTTTAAGCTATTTTTAGCTCTAGACATCAAGCAGCCGCAGTAATGCTGTTGCAAGACTGTACTAGGAAACAACGTAAACTGCATTTTTTAGCGGATCTCCTCGAGCAGTAGGAATGATCGCTATTTCAACCAATTTTGTACTGTTGCAATGGATACACCGAGGACAATAAGGGGCTGTTTCTTTGGGCGCAGCGGTTTGAAAATAGGCAACTTTTCGGATTTGCGCTAAATAAACGCTTTTGTATCGACTAGCTAAAAACCCATAATGACGGATGCGCACAAATTTATGCGGGATGATATGCATAGCAAAGCGCTGTAAAAATTGCTTTTGCGTTAAGGTCATTACGTTCTCTTTGCCCCCTTGCCGATAATCCTTGTACTTAAAGTCTATCTTATCCTTGTCTATATTAACAATGCGATGATTGGTAATCGCTATTTTGTGGCTGTATCTACCCAAATAGCTAAGGATATGTTTAGGGTCAAAAAAGGGCTGTTTGGCATAAACTATCCACTCCTTTTTAAACAGTCGGGCAAAGATAGAAGATTGAATTTGACTCCCCACACTACTTTTTCGGAGCAAAGCCACAAACCGTGCTCGAAAAATAAGCCCCATTACCTTTCTATTAAACAGATATTTCCCTTTAGATCTTGTACTTTTCCATTCTCCCTTTGGAGTGATTCCTCCTGCTGGGATTATGCAATGCAGGTGTGGATGAAGGGATAAATTACTTCCCCAAGTATGCAACAGGGCGATCATGCCCATCTTTGCCCCACACCATTTACTATCCTTGCCTAAGGTTTTGATGGTGTACCATGCTGCCTGAAATAGAATATTGTACAGAACTTTTGGCTCCCTTAAACAGATCTTATTCAAGGCTGATGGAATAGTGAAAACGGTATGAAAATAGGGCACCTTTATTAAGTCTCTTTCTCTGGATGTTACCCATTTTTCTCTCAGCCTTCCCTGACATTTAGGGCAGTTTCTATTACGGCAAGAATTATAGGCAATCTGAATGCCTGCACAATCCTGACAGGCCTTTACATGACCACCCAAAGCTGCCGTTCTGCATTTAGCTATCGCTCCAAACATTCTTTTATGATGGTTGGTCAGTTGTTGATGCTGCTCTATCCAACCGATATGTTGGCCAACCAATTTTCCTAGGTCATAACTCCTCTGCATTAGACTTGATTGTACAGAATATCTAGTGGACTGATTCTTTTCGACTCCTTAAACTGTGCGACATGAAGGTATTCTATGGTTGTTGATATATGTGCATGGCCCAATAGCTTTTGGATGCTAATCAAATCAATACCATATTCTAATAGATGTGTTGCATAACTATGCCGAAGGCTATGCAGGGTCACCTTTTTATGGATGGAACTTCGCTTAACTGTTTCTCGAAATACTTGTTGTATCGCTCGATGGCTCAATGGTCCATGTCCATCTCGACCATTAAAAACATAATCTCTTGGGCAACAGGCTTCATAATATTTAAGCAGCCCTTTTTTTAGATAGGACGAAAGTGGGACTAGCCGATCTTTTTTGTATTTACTTTGGCGAATATGAATCGTATTGCGATCAAAACAAATATCCGATTGCTTGAGTCCCGAAACTTCACACAGCCGCAATCCTGCTGAATAAATGCTCGCTAATAATATCCGATGTTTTAATAACTTTGGACTACACAGCAAGGTTTTTATTTCTTGGGCGCTTAAAATAACTGGCAGCTTTCGCAGTTTTTTAATGGAAGGCAGTTGTATCGCTCGATCTTCTCGCCCTGTCAATCGAAAAGCATAGCGTAGACCATAAACCGTGTGGGTGAAGTTGTTATACGAAAGTGTTTGAGTGTTTTTGAGCATCAATAAATAATTATTGATGGCAGCATCTTCTACTTCTGTAGGACAGGCCTTAAAATATAAACTCATCTTGGCTAAAGCTCGACCATAATTAATTAAGGTGCTTTCACTTTGGCCATTCAAGCGTATATTGGTCAGCAGTTTTTGGTAGGTAACTCTAAATCCGCTATGGCTTGCGCAGGCTCTTTCTATTATCGTTTTTTTTCACTAGTTTATGATTTTTAACGTTAGGAATACATGACTATCCTTAAGATAACTATTTTTTCCTTTAGTTACCTTTTGGTTTTGTGCAATACTGTACTAGCGGCAATGGTGCATTTTCCTCTCGTTTTTCCTATATTTATAGCTTGGGTGGCGGTGTGAAACACTCTTTTTCTGCCCTTCGGTTGAAAAACCTTTGTTTCGGATATGCACAACACTGCGCCAGTACTCCCATTAGGTGCAACTAAATAAAAGCTAAACTCTAAACTTAGAATGAAAAGATCTTACTGTTTTAAATTCAATATTTCAACGATTGCTATATTACTACTTCCTTTGATCTTTATGAGTGTTATGGTTCTTTCTGAAGGAGTTAAAATTCAGGAAGGAAGCATTTTGAATAAAATGGAACCAAGAGATACACTCAAAATTAAGCAAAATAAATACTCTTGTGGTCGTTCTTCTAAAAATCACTTTGAGATGGTTGAATAAACCGGGACACAAAAATAATAGAGTTGTTGCTACATTGTAAATCAATTTTTTAGGCGGAAATTCCAAAGTCCAGCTACCGTTTCTAAAGCTAGGTTGTAAAGTGTCATTGTTCGATTTCTTAAACGATCTGCCAAAATTCGATAACGCTTCATTCCTCCTATACTATGTTCTACAAAAATGCGTTCTTTAGCATAACTTGTATTAATCGCTTTTTGGCTTTTAGTTAAAGGCTGTTTTTTAGTGTTCTTATAGGGTATACTTAGTTGTTTATAAAGGTAATCTTTAGCTATTC
>JAAEPD010000215.1 GCA_024222455.1 Aureispira sp. | reverse complement strand
TACAATTAAGTATCGCACAATACAGCAAACCGATTCCGAACCCCACAGATGCTAAAGCAACCTCACCCAAATGGGAACTTACTGCATTTAGCAAATATGTAACCTCGTATAGCTATTATGGTCGTTTTCCTGAATTAGATATTCTGACTGTAGGTAAATACAATTTTATTCGTCTGTTTGGTAAATGGGGAACAACTGCGGGAGAAGGCAGATATGAAATCTTATTTCAAGCTAACTTCAACAATCATTTTATACCTAGGTTTGAATATCATACGTATGAAAAAACCCTTATTGGTACTAGTTGTGACGAAAGTTCACAATCTAAAACAACTATGTCTATTGACCATAAGAACAACCAGTTTACTTTAACAACTACAGGTACTAAACTTTTTTTTGATAGAGAAGGGCCAACAAAACGTATAGATGCTTCCGATGCAAAAGTCTATAAGGTCGTTGTTCGTCATAAAGTGGAGCGCATAGACTAAAAACATATTGGTCTAAATTTTATATACTTTGCTTCATTTTATCCAAAAGTGCATAAGCTTTATCTTTCATTTAATACGAGTTAGATGATTGTAAATTCGCATTGAATTTACAATCAATAATGCTTGTTTTTTTGGCTCAAAAACCTTAAAATTGTGCTGACGAATACTTAGCGGATTCATCTATCTTATCCATCCAAAAAAACATCATTTTAAATGCCAGGAAGACTTCATTTAATAATAGGCCCTATGTTTTCGGGCAAGAGTACCCTATTGCTTACACGTTACCGTCGATACCAAATTGCAGGAAAGAAATGTATACTGATTAAATATTCGCAAGACACCCGTTATGACAACTCTGCAGAGATGTTAGTAACCCACGACAAGGTAAGCTATCGAGCTAAATCTTGCAATGTTTTAGAGGAAGTTGATAAGTTAGTACAAGGCTATGAAGTGATTTGTATAGATGAGATTCAGTTTTATCCTGATGCTAGCAAATATTGTGATAAATGGGCGAATGAAGGTAAGATTGTAGAAGCTTGTGGATTGAGTGGAGATTTCCGTCGCCAACCCTTTGAGCAAATTAGCTTATTGATCCCTATGTGTGATGACATTTCGCATGTAAAAGCAGTCTGTAAAGACACTGGTTTGGATGCTCCGTTTAGCAAACGTTTGACCGATGAACAAGAACAAGAAGTGATTGGTAGTACCGATAAATATCAGGCGGTTTCTCGTCAAAAATTTTTCAATAAACCCAGTCAAAAAAACATAATGGATTACGATCGTTTGTATTCCACCATGAAATAATAAAAATAGTACTTATGAGCTTTTCTTATTGTTAGGAAAGCTCATTTTTTATTAGAATAATAGTATTAATTATGATAAAAATATACCACAATCCTCGCTGTTCTAAATCTAGACAAGGTGTAAACCTTTTGGAAGAATCAGGAAAAGAGTTTGAAATTGTCAAATACTTAGAGAACATTCCTAGCAAAGAAGAGCTGGTTGCTATTCTAGACAAATTAGGCATTAGCCCTATTCAACTTATCCGAAAAGGAGAAGCTATCTGGAAAGAGAATTACAAAGGTAAAGACCTAACAGATGATGAGATTGTAGAGGCCATGCTTCAAAACCCTAGACTGATTGAGCGTCCTATCGTTGTGAATGGTGCTAAAGCTGCGATTGGTCGTCCACTAGAGAATATTTCGGCTATTATTTAGTCCTATAGGATAAATACACACCATTCCATTTGCTCTTTTATCTCTTCTATATTGGAGATAGACAAGCCCTTCAAAAAGCAGCTTTTCAAATTTTTGAGCTGCACAAAGCTTTGTGGCAACTCCTTTAGAGCAGTATTAGTAGCATCCAAAGAGATTAAACTTTGCAGATTGCCTATACTTTCAGGCAATTGCTCTATAGGATTTCGCCCTAAGTTTAGCTTTTTTAGATTGACCAAATCCCCAATAGATGTGGGGATCTCTTTTATATTATTGTCAGACAAATCTAAGGTTATGATTTGTGTCCAATACCCCAACCACCCTAAAGTTAGTACTTGTTCTTCCTCTTCTTCTTGGTAAAATGCTCCTGAGAAATCCAATGTTTTGATATATCTAAGTTGAGCAACCGTTTTAGGCATAGATCGAACAGCAAGCCAATCTATGTTTAGCTCTATAAGGTTTTGAAGTTGGCCAATAGACTCAGGGAAATCTGCAATTTGGATTTCTCTCAAGTTCAAATTTGTTAGTTTTCTCAAGTTGCCAATAGATGCTGGCAAGATACTCTCCTTA